>CAZSXD010000058.1:3544-6787 GCA_964611075.1 uncultured bacterium | reverse complement strand
GGGGTGGAACTGGACGCCGTACATTTTCTTTTCGCTGTTCCCGACGGCCGCGAATTCCGTGTTGACCGTGTGGGCGAGCTTGCGGAATCCTTCCGGAAGCTCCGAAACCTTGTCCCCGTGGCTCATCCAGCAGTCGATAGTTGTCAAAAGCCCCGCAAAGAGATCGGAGTTGTCGTCGATCAGGAGCTCGGTCTTGCCGTATTCCTTCTTTGAGCCGGGTGCGACCTTGCCGCCGAGGTTCTCCGCCATGAGCTGGACGCCGTAGCAGATACCGAGCATCGGGATCCCGGATGTCCAGATGGCCTTATCGGGTTTCGGCGCGTTCTTTTCGTAAACGCTCGAAGGCCCGCCGGAAAGTATCAGCGCTTTCGCCCCTTTTTCCCGGAGTTTCGTGAGGGGAGTGTCGTAGGGTAGTATCTCGCAGTAAACGTTGCATTCGCGCACTCTTCTTGCTATGAGCTGGCTGTACTGAGCCCCGAAATCAAGTATTACGACGAGGTCGTGTTTCTGGGAGGTCATGGTAAATTGGTTTGAATATTATCACAGTTTCCGCGCTTCGTAAAGTTTTAAAGTTCCGGGAAGACCGAGGCAAGGCCAGGATGAGCGATCTTTCCATTGAAGATGTTCAATCCCAGCTTAAGGGCGCGATTTTTCTCGATAGCCTCCTCAAGCCCGTATTTTAACAGCTCGATGACGTATGGCATGACGGTGCTTCCCAGAGCTTCCGAGGCTGTCCTTGCCCCCAGAGAAGGTATGTTGGGAGGCGCAAAGCAGTAGATGTCCGTTCCCTCGAACTTAGGGAGATCAAAAATGTCGTGAATGCTTGTCTGCCGCGCTCCTTCCACCCCTCCGCCTTGATCTATGTCCACCACATACGCGCAGCCTTCCGGCATCATTGACAGGAGATGCTCTTTTTTGATAAGCTTTTCCGGCCTTTTTCCGGCGGTATACATGGCGGAGACAAGAAAAGTGGAGCCGGAGATCGAATCTTTCAGTCTCGCGGGAGAGACTTCCGACCTTCCAAGCAGTTCGACGCTGTATCCGCGGGCCTTGAATTCCTCAGCTGCGGTCCTGCCGACGGTGCCGGCTCCTATTATCACCGCCTTCGATCCTTTCAGGCCAGTTTGTGAAAGGCCGGAAGAGATGATCTTTAATTTTAGTAGCGCGTGAATGTCCGCATGCCGCGCAACGATCCTTCCCGCTGCTTCGCTCATGGGGGCCAGGCAGGGGAACTTATGGTCCTTTTCGATCGTTTCGAGGGCGATGAAGGCCGCCTTCGAGCTTAATGCGAGCTTCGTCCTTTCTTCCGATTCCGCGAAATGCTGATAAGACAGCCAGATCGAATTTCCAAGCTTCGGGAAGTCCTCCGGTTTGGTTTCTTTTACTCCGGCAATCAGGTCTTTTTGGAGCGCCTCGTCGTGGGAGACGATCGCAGCACCCGCTTTCTGGTATTCGCCGTCAGCTATCCCGATCTTAAGACCGGCTCCATCTTCAACGAAAATTTTGACGCCGGGTGCTTGAAGCGATATTTCTTTGACCTGGCCCGGTGTAAATATGACGCGGTTCTCCACCTCCCGGCCGGAAGCGTCAGTCTTTGATTCCCTGAGGACCGATAATGAAGATATCATAACGGCATGATACAAAGATGCGGGCTGATTTTCAAACTATATTAAAATCATGTGAAATTTCATGAAAATAGCGCCGATATATTACCGGTTGAAAATGAACAATAGGAAGTGATACATATGTCAGGAATATTAAGCGGGCCCCTTGGTGTTAATGACTATCTTTTTCAGAATATGCCCACACGAGGCAGAGAGATAAAACTAAAAGAAAGGTCGGACGAGGAGAAAAAGGATCCAGGGAAAAAGCCTGAAAATACAATCCTGGGCGTTGCAGGAGGCAATGGTGTGGCGGGGATGACCCCTTCAATGGTATCGGCAAATTACCAGTACGCCTTCACTGTTTTATATAGCCATCCGGGGAGAGACGACACGATCGATAATTTTCTGAACAAATGTTCTCCGCCTCTTGGCGGACAATATGGCCTCGAAGAAAAGAGCGAGCCTCGAATTTCCAGAACACTTGATGATGGCGATAATGTGAAGCTCGCTTTTACAGGCAGATTTATTTCCCATTCAAATATATTCCTGGCCGTGAACAGGCCGTATCAGGCAGGCTTTAATAATGACTATTTTACATGCGGTTTATCGGTCAATATCCCGAACGATAGATCTTTTACCGGCATAATGCTGGAAAAGAGAGGGGTAGGGGTAATATTAAAGGACGGATGGGCGGAAGACTGTAATATTCAAAAGGTCAGCTTTATTGCAAATATCGGTATAAAAGATCTTTCGGTAGGAGGCATATTGTCCACATATGCAGGGAAAGGATATCAGTATCAATCGGATCTGCCTATTTACTCGATCGTAGATTTTTATCGAAAGGAATTTACGGCGACGCTTGAGACGCACAAGATCCCTTTCACAAACATCCCTATTTCGCTCGGTTTCGCGGTCAACAACAATAAGAAGCTCGGGGTTTCGATTGATGGCGGCTTTTGGAATATTAGCTACAATACTCTTTCAAGAACACCAATTATCAAATCTCAGTTTGGCTTTGCTGTAATATAGTTCTACTTATACATCCCCAACTGCTGGGCTTTTTGATAGACCTTGCCTTCCGTCAATATCGACGGAGCGACGATGACCTCAACATGCTGCATCTCTTTGAGGTTCGATGCGCCGAGCGTGCCCATCGAGGTTTTCAGGGCGCCCGCAAAGTTCATCGAGCCGTCATCGTACCTCGCGGGACCGAGTAGTATCTCCTTTAAGCTCCCGATAGTCCCGACCTTGATCCTTGTTCCTCTCGGCAGTACAGGACTTGGCGTGGCCATTCCCCAGTGGAACCCTCTGCCCGGAGCCTCCTCTGCCTTTGCCAGGGGCGATCCGATCATCACGGCATCCGCTCCGCAGGCGATCGCTTTGCAGATGTCCCCGCCGACCACCATTCCGCCGTCGGCGATCACCGGGACATATTTTCCCGTCTCCTTGAAATGAGTTTCCCTTGCTGCCGCGCAGTCCGAAATTGAAGTTGCCATCGGAACGCCGATGCCAAGAACGCCTCTCGATGTGCACGCCGCTCCGGGACCGACGCCTACAAGCACTGCGGCTGCGCCATTCTTCATCAGGTCCAATGCAACATCATAATTGGTCAACCAAAGATTTTTTGAATCTTGCAGAC
>CAZSXD010000058.1:0-3534 GCA_964611075.1 uncultured bacterium | reverse complement strand
TTCATCAGGTCCAATGCAACACGATAAGTGGCGCAGTTGGCGACAAGTACCGGTATCTTCATGCTCTCCATGAAATCCGGGAGGATGAGCGGCTTCGAGCCGGTCGATTTGTGTTTCGTTGAAAAGACCGTTGACTGTATGAAGAACACGTCGGCGCCGGCCTTTGCGGCCACGGGGCCGAGCTCAAGAGCATCCTGAGGGATGGACGATACGGCCACCTTTGCGCCGGCATCCTTGATCTCCTTTATCCTCTTCTCGACCAGCTTGGACTTGATGGGTTCCTGGTATACCTTCTGCATCAGCTCAATGTATTCGTCCTTGGAAACGGACGTGATCTGGTCGAGCACCTTGTCTGCGTCATCATATCTGGCCCAAACGCCCTGGAGGTTGAGCACTCCGAGCCCGCCGTGCCTGCTCATGAGTATCGCGGTCTTTGGTGAGACGACGCCGTCCATGGCGGAAGCGATGATGGGGAGCTTGAGCTTGATACCCGCGATGCTGGCCGATATGTCGATATCGTCCGGGTTAACGGTGATGATGGAGGGTGCAAGCGAGACCTCGTCGAAGCCGTACGTCCTCCTTGTGCGCTTTCCCTTTCCAAGCTCCGTTTCCATCTATTTTTCCCCCTTCTTTTTCATGTGCAGAGGCCTCAGTTTCTTGCGTTTTTTCGCGGTCTCTATCATCTGCTCGAACTCCTGGATTATCGGCTCCGGCACCCATATCTCGCCGCAGCCTTCGCATTCCATGACCGGAACGTCCTCGATGACGTAGAGCTTGCCGTCCTCGAACTCCTCAAGCTTTATCTTGCCGGGCTTTAAATTGCCTCCGCATTCTTCGCAGTACTGGGGTTCGCCCGCGCTCCCGATATCTTCAGGTTTCTTTTTGTTCTCGGACATGAAGATAAGTATTATACAAGATATCCCGCCGATTTCATAGCGTTTGAATAGTGAACGATTGTATAATAAAATACAAGTGAACAATGACGACCTCTAAAGTATTATTTTCAACTGTGTGGATCTTGGTGCTCGGCATTTTTATTTCCATTTGTGTCGGCGGATGCGGCGGCGGGGGAGGGGACGGGGGAGGCGGTGGCGGGGTAGGGAACGTTACGGGGATCGTGTATGACACAAGCTATCAGCCCGTTGGGGGAGCGACCATCGTGATCGAGGGCGGCGTCACAACCACCCGCTCGGACGGCACGTATTCCTTCATCAACCTCTCAAGCGGCGACAAGGTGATACGGATAACGGTGCCTGGGTACACGCCTTCTTTCAGGAAAGTGACGGTCGCAAGAGGGACCACGGTCGCGGCCGATCCGGCATTCGTTTATCCGCTGGACGCGAAGGTCACGAGCATTGACAATTTGGTGGGAGGGCTTGCTTCCAGCACGAACGGCAGTATCAAGGTCAATTTTTTAGCAGGGGATCTCGGCTCAAATCAGAACATCGTGCTTACTTCCGTCCCCAGGATCGCCGCCCCGTTCAATCCGCCAGAGGAACAGCAGTTCGTTTCATACGTTCTTTACGCCCTGCCGAACATCGCCCTTGTTTCATCCTCCGAATTATCGGTTCCGAACCTCACTGGCATCACCACAGAGGAAACGCGTTTTTACAGGTTTGACATGAACACTTTCGAGTGGGTGAGGCTGCCGGGAGTGGGCTTATGGGACGTGGCCACGAATGCGATCAAATACCACACGGAATATCTCGGATGGATAGCTGCCCTGCAGACGATAACTCCGGCGCCAGGCTGGATTACCGGGATCGTCAGGAACGGTAATACCTATGCGGTAATAAGCGGAGCGAACGTCTGGACCGACACAAGTTATGCGATAAGCGATTCTACAGGAGCTTACAGGCTGAATTACGTCCCGACGGGCACAAGGGAGGTGAGTGCGTCCGCGGCTGGATATGATATCAGCAGCGAAGTAGTGCAGGTGGATACGGACACTGAAACTGTGCATAACATCCTCCTTTTTCTGTCGCCGGGCGGGACGATAACGGGGACCGTGAAACACGGCATCACTGCAATAGAGGGTGCCAGAGTACATGAGTATTCCGGAGGCACCGATGCTTACACGGACAGTTACGGAAGATTCACCTTCTATAATGTGCCCGGGGGGACTTTTATTATTACCGCAGTTGCCGCGGGATACAGCGGCTCGAGCGAAACGAGAACTCTTTCGTCGGGAGGGACGCTCACCGTCAATTTCCTCCTCTCAACTGCGAACGCATTTCCGTATTCCTATGACTTTGAGGTGAGTGAGGAAGGTTTCACTCGCCTGCCTGTGGAGGTGGAAGCGCAGAAAGGCAACCTCTGGCACAGGCAGTATGCATCTTCAACGCCAACTTTGAACCCCAGGAATTATTACAATAGGGATCATTTCAGCGGTCCGGACAACCAGACAAGAAAGGTGCTTCTCCCGACCGGCGACGAGAACATGCCGGCGGCGCACAGCGGCAGCTGGTATTTCTGGTGCGGCACTGCCGAGGGCAATGAAAACGCAACTGGTGAAGCTTCATATATCGGAGTTCAGTTATTGACGGATGTGGCCACCACGCTGGCATTCATCACCGGCGGCACATCACACCCCAATTATTATACAAACATGAGCGACCTGGAATCCTCGCCGATCAATCTCTCCGGTTATGCTGCTGCGACATTAAGCTTCTGGACATGGTGGGAAATTGAAGGGGCAAATCCGTCGCACGGGAAAGATGTTATGGGCATATATATATCAAAATCGCCGTATTCCACATGGGACCATTTGGGCAATCTTAATCCGTTCGAAGACCCGAACAAAACCATATCACCCAGTTGTGAATCATACACTTCCGGAGGATACAATATGCCGGCTGTATGGATAAAGCATAATCTGGACATATCCGATTATGCCGGTTTTTCTGTCAAGGTCAGGTTTGTTTTTGATCTGGGTGGCGATCACCTATATAACGGCTACAGGGGATGGGTTCTCGACGACATATCCATATCGTCAGAATCGGGTGTTTCGTCGAATTTCAGCAACTTGCAAAAGACTTTCACCCCCTTGCAAAGATAGCTGCCTTGTTTCGAGCGGGATATTATGGTAAAATTCCCGTCTGTTATGCATTTCAACATCGATCACGTCAGGAAAACGGACCCGGAAGTGGCGCAGGCGCTTGACCTGGAACTGGATAGGCAGAGGAACAAGCTGGAGATGATCGCCTCCGAGAACTTCACATCGCGCGCGGTCATGGAAGCGCAGGGATCCGTCCTCACCAATAAATACGCCGAGGGGCTCCCCGGCAAGCGTTATTACGGCGGATGCGAATACGTGGACATCGTCGAGAGCCTCGCCATCGAGAGATCAAAGAAGCTCTTCGGGTGCGAGTTCGCCAACGTCCAGCCGCATTCTGGCGCGCAGGCGAACATGGCCGCGTACATGGCTTTCATAAAACCCGGCGACACGATAATGGGGCTGAACCTCTCCCACTGGGCGCTCGGCCGCCGCTCCGTCATCGTTTACTTCGGCCTGCCCGGCGCGAAAGACTACAT
>CAZSXD010000057.1:0-6815 GCA_964611075.1 uncultured bacterium | reverse complement strand
CCTCGCATACGCCTCCACCGTCAAAGCCCTACCCCTCTTCCCCGCAAGCTGAATACCAATAATCTTTTGCGACGGATAGAAGAATCGGAGGATGATCTCTCCTTCTGTGGTCAGATAATACGAATCTGTGGCCGTCTGCCGCCTGACCTTGCCGCCTGTAAATTCGTACTGAACAGTCGAAAGCACAAGCCTGCTGGAAGTCGAACCCGCCAGCCAGCCGGAACTCTGCGCGTAGTCCTCGAAGATGCGAGACGCGACGAATCTTATGGCCTGGTCCCTTTTGTTTTGGGCTGACATCAGATTGATGGCTTTGATCGAGGAGAAGACGAAGCCGTAAAGAGCGGACATCAAGACGGCAGAAAGCGAAAGAGCTATCAGAAGTTCGACAAGAGTGAATCCCCTCGACTTCGCTCGGGGCAAGCCTCGCGATCTATTCATACTTCGATCTGATGGTCATTAGCTGGCCTGAACCGTCCTTTACTACGATGACCATGCGGTCATCGCCTAACGGGGAGATCTTGACCAGGCCCTTGCCGTTATCGAACGTCGAATTGTCATACGAAGGCAGCGATCGATAAGGCATGCTCTTCAGCTCCTCCATCTTTGATTTCGCGGCTAATATCGAAGAGGAGAGTTCTTCTTTCTGCTTTTCAGCGATCGAGACATTCTTGAACGAGAATGTCAGATAATATACCAGAATGCTCAAGACCAGAGCCGCGATCAATATTTCTATGAGAGTAAAGCCTCTGTTATTCAACCCTTATCCTCCCCCTTGAAGAAACGACGATCTTCTTTTCCCTGGCGCCGCTCCTCAGGACCAGCGTCCCGCTTCCGCCGACATCCGTCATGCCGGATCCAACGAAAGAAAAATAGCTTTTGCCGTAGAAAGTCACTTTTGAGCCGACCTTCGCTAACTTTATGAACCTTTCCGGCTGCGTTATCAAATAATCGCTTTTACCGGCGGTGAAGCTGATCCTGCACGGGGAATGCGTCGAATCCGCCGTCTGCTGGGCCAGCTTGATATCCGAGAGGACCTGGTCGATCGAGGACTTGAACTCAAGCGACGACCTGAAGCGGTTTACGCTTGCGAACGACACGGCCAGAAGCACGCTGATGATCGCGACCGTTATAATGAGTTCGATGAGGGTGAAACCCCTCGACTTCGCTCGGGGCAAGGCTCCGCTCCTAGACATTGAACTTGAATATCGCAACGTCGCCGTCCTTTACTATGTAGGCCTTCCCCTCCGTCCTGACAAGGCCTTTCGTCCGCGCCTCATGCCATCCTCCGGCATTGACAAGGTCCTTCCAGTTGATGATGTCGGCCGCGATGAAGCCGCGCTCAAAGTCCTAGTGGATGGCCCCCGCGGCTTTCGGTGCGGTATCGCCTTTCGTGATGGTCCAGGCCCTCGTCTCCTTCTCGCCGGATGTGAGGTATGTGATCAATCCCAGAGCGGCGTAAGCTTCCTTGATCAGGCGGTGGAGGCCCGAATCGGTCACGTTCAAGCTTTCAAGGTACTGCTTCTTTTCGTCCTCGGAAAGCTCGTTAAGCTGCTCCTCGATCTTGGCGCTTATAGGGATGAAATGATAAGTTTTCCCGTTATGGGTCCTTGTCCCTTCGAATTTCGCGAGGTCGTCCTCCGCGACATTTGCAACATATAGTATGCTCTTTTGCGTCATGAGAGAAAGTTCCTTTATTGATTCGTTTTCCATGTCGTCAAGCTGCACTTCGCGTGCATTCTTCCCGGCTTCAAGCAGGGTTTTCACTTTTTCAAGCGCGGTCTTCGCGTGTTTTGCAAGCGAAGCCGGGTCCTTTGCCGCCGCCTTCAGGTCCTTCTCCAGTGACGACATCCTCTTCTCAACAGTTGCAAGATCGGCAAGCTGCAATTCCGTCTCGATCACATCAATGTCCGTGAAAGGTTCGATCTTTCCGGCAACATGGACCACATTGGGGTCCTCAAAGAACCTGACGACCATCGCGATGGTCTGGCATTCGCGGATATTGGAAAGGAATTTATTGCCAAGGCCTTCCCCTTTTGAGGCGCCCTTCACAAGGCCCGCGATATCAACGAACTCAACGATCGCAGGCACCACTTTTACCGATTTTGACACTTTAGCAAGCGGAGCAAGGCGTTCATCCGGGACTTCCACAACACCGATGTTCGGGTCTATCGTGCAGAAAGGATAATTCGCGGCCTGTGCGTGGCATCCTTTCACCAGCGCGTTGAACAGCGTTGACTTGCCCACGTTCGGCATGCCGACTATACCTATCTTAAGGTTCATCCGCCCACCTCGATGTTGTCTATAAGCCTTGTCTTGCCGATATATGCCGCGATGGCTATCAAAGTTCTTCCTTTGATGGCCCTCTTTTCTTCAAGGCTTACAGGATCTATGATGGCAATATAATCGATTTTGACGCCTTGCTTTGTCCTGATAAGCTTCGAAATTGCCGACCTGACCCTCGAGGCATTCGTGAGACCTGCTCTGATAAGCTGCTTAGCAAAGCATAAACTTCGATTGAGAATAACAGCTTTCGATCTTTCTTCTTTGCTTAAATATTTATTCCTTGAGCTCATGGCGAGGCCGTCAGTTTCGCGGATAGTGGGAAGTGAGACTATCTGGACGTCGAAATTCAGGTCGGCGGCCATCTTTTTTATGATGACCTGCTGCTGATAGTCCTTTTTGCCGAAATAGGCGGCATCGGGTTTGATGATATTGAACAGTTTGGCAACGACCGTCGCAACCCCCTCGAAATGCCCCGGACGCGAGGCGCCGCACATGCCCTTCGAGAGGCCCTTTACATATATATATGTCTTGTAGCCTTCCGGGTACATGGCGCCGGCGGGAGGATAGAACACCGCGTCAACCTTAAGCTTTGATAGAAGCTTGATATCATGTGCAAGGTCCCTGGGATATTTCTTAAGGTCCTCTTTGGGGCCGAACTGGGTGGGATTGACGAATATGCTAACTACGACGAAATCGCAGTCCTTCTTAGCCTGCCGGACAAGCGAGAGATGGCCCTCGTGGAGATAGCCCATCGTGGGGACAAGGCCGATCGTGGTGCCTTTCCTGCGCAAACTATCCGAAAGCTTCTGCATGGCGGAAGGGGACCTGATGATCTTGACCATCTTTATTTGCCGATAAATCCCTTTGCCATGAGCCAGAAAAGCACGGCAAGGGCGACCGAAAGCAGTTTCAGCGGCAGATTATTGAAAAGCAGCGACCTGAAGTAGCCTTTCATGATGGTTCATTTTATATCACATTCGGGGAACAGGCAAAAGGAAATTACGATATCTTCTCTTCGTATCCGCAGGCTTCGTTGATGCAGACCTTCTTCACTTCCTTCTTGGTCCGCTTCTCGGCAAGTATGCCGCCGCACTTGGGGCATTTCTCCGCCAGCGGCTTGTCCCACATCGCAAAAGTGCATTTGGGATAATTGCTGCAGCCGTAGAACACTTTTCCGCGCTTGGTCCTCTTCTCCACGACATCGCCGCCGTCCAGAGGGCACTTGATGCCGGTGGTCTTCAGGATCGGCTTTATGTTCTTGCAGGCCGGGTAGTTCGAGCACGCGAGGAAATAACCGAAACGGCTCCTCTTCATCACCATCGGGCTCCCGCATTTATCGCATTTCTCCTTCACTTCTTCGGCCTCTTTTGAGCCCGGAAGCGGCTTCGTGGTCTTGCACTCGGGATAGCCGGAGCAGGCCATGAAGTCCCCGAACCTTCCCGACCTGATCATCATGGGCTTCCCGCATTTGGGGCATTTCTCCTCGGTCATTATCTCTTTTTTTATCTTTTCCATTTCAGTGTCCGCCTTTTTCAATGTTTCGCTGAACGGGTCCCAGAACTCCTTCAATACCTCGGTCATCTTCAAGTCGCCCTCGAGTATCTTGTCGAGTTCGTCCTCCATGTGCGCCGTGAAATCCACATCCATTATCACGGGGAAATGCTTTATGAGCTGTTCATTGACCGTTACTCCAAGTTCCGTCGGCTTGAGTGCCTTCGCCTCCTTCTCGACATATCCCCTGTCCTGTATGGTCCCGATTATAGGCGAGTACGTCGACGGCCTGCCGATGCCCTTCTGCTCAAGCTCTTTTACAAGCGAAGCTTCGGTATACCTTGGAGGCGGCTGGGTAAAGTGCTGTTCGGGCAGCAGAGACATCAAATTCAACTTCTGGTTCTCCGAAAGCTCGGGAAGAACACCCTCTTTTTCTTCCTCGCTTTCCTCGTCCTTCCCTTCCGTGTATACCCTGATGAATCCGTCGAACCTTATGACCGAGCCGGTGGCGCGGAAAATGTAAGGGCCGGCGCTTATGTCGCAGGATGTCTGATCGAGCAGAGCGGATTCCATCTGCGATGCAAGGAACCTGTTCCATATGAGAGTATAAAGTTTGAGCTGGTCTTCCGTCAGGCTCTCTGCGATGCTGGACGGCTTCCTCGAAGCGGAAGTCGGCCTGATCGCCTCATGGGCGTCCTGTGCCTGTTTTTTCATTTTATAGAATTTCGGCTCAGCGGGAAGGTAATTCGGCCCGAATTCACCGGATATAACGCTGCGCACCTCATCGAGCGCTTCCTTGGCGATCCTTGTGGAATCGGTCCTCATGTAAGTTATAAGACCGGCGGAGGTACCCTCCTCCTTGAGGTCGATGCCTTCATACAGCTGCTGGGCCAGCATCATGGTCTTTTTTGTTGAGTAACCGAGCTTCCTGTAAGCTTCCTGCTGCAGCGTGGAGGTGATGAACGGGGCCGCAGGATGCCTTCTCTGCTCTTTCTTCGTGACCTTTGAAACAACGAAGTCCTTCCCATCGAGCTCACCTAATATCGAATCCGCGATCTCTTTGTTCGGGATAACAACTTTTTCTTCGCCCTTCGAGAACAGCTTGGCCTGAAAAGGCTTGTCGTTAGATGTCAGATCCGCCGTAATAGACCAGTATTCCTGCGGAACGAAGGCCTTTATCGCGGCTTCCCTTTCGCATATCAGGCGGACGGCGACGGACTGCACCCGGCCCGCCGAAAGCCCCTTCCTGATCTTTTTCCAGAGAAGCGGCGACAGCTTGTAGCCCACTATACGGTCAAGGAACCGCCTTGCCTGCTGGGCATCCACCCTCTTCATATCGATATCCCTCGGATGGGCAACGGCATCAAGGACGGCAGACTTCGTTATTTCATTGAACTCTATTCTTTTCACTTTATCGCCGGCATCAAGCAGAGAGGCAAGATGCCACGCTATCGCTTCTCCTTCGCGGTCGGGGTCGGGAGCGAGGAACACTATCTTCGCTTTTTTCGCGGCAGCCTGAAGGGACTTGACGATCTTCTCCTTGCCTTTGATTATCTGGTATTTAGCCTCGAAGTCCTTGTCTATTTTTATCCCGAGCGTTTTCTTCGGAAGGTCGCGTATATGCCCGCCGGACGCTTCCACATGGAAATCCTTTCCAAGATATTTTTCGAGCGTCTTGGCCTTCGCGGGCGATTCGACTATTACTAAATTTTTTGGCATACTTGTCCGCCGCAGGCGGAAAAACTTGCACGAGTGTATCAGAAGCAGGTTGTATATGTCAAATTATCTATTGAACGCTTTTTCAAGATCGACTTTCGTCATCTTTACCATCGTCGGTCTTCCGTGGGGGCAGGTTGTGGGATTTGACGAAGCTTTCAGCTGCCTGACAAGGTCTTCCATTTCAAATGTCGAAAGTTTATCACCAGCCTTCACCGCCGCTTTGCATGCCATCATTTTATAGATAGCGTCTTTTCTTTCATCCACGCTCTTGATCTTGAACGACTGTGAAAGCTCCGAAATAATATCCTTCAGGGCCTGATCGGTGTTCTTTGTCATCAAAACCGCGGGGACTCCCCTGACCATCAGGGTATTTTTGCCGAATATTTCGACCTCAAAGCCGAATCCCTTGAGTTCATCAAGGTTTCCCGATATCAAAACGAAATCCTTCGCTTCAAGCTCGATAGTGGCCGGAACAAGCAGATTTTGAACTCCGTCGAATTTCTTGTTCTTCAACTTTTCATAGATTATCCTCTCATGCGCCGCGTGCTGGTCTATCATCAGCAGGTCATCGCCGTCTATACATATGATATATGTAAGGAGATGCTGAAAAACCTCACCCCGCCCCTCGCCAAGCTCAGGGCACCCCTCTCCTATTCCATAGGAGAGGGGATGGGGGTGAGGTGGTGATTCCTCTATCCTCAACATATCCTGACTTGAAGCATCCCTATTGATCTGCCAGCTCGTTACCTGGGGGCTGACTTCAAACCTCTCGACCCCTACTTGCGACAAAGCAGCCGAAACCGCCTGAGTCACGGCCTTCATGATAATATCCGGCCTTGCGAACTTCACTTCCCTCTTTGTGGGGTGGACGTTCACGTCAATGTCCGCCGGATCGATGTCGATGAAAAGCACTGCTATCGGGTATTTGCCGTGAGGTATCAGGCTTCTGAAAGCATCCTCAAGCGCGCGTGAGATCAACGCATTGCGAACGAACCGGCCGTTCACAAAGAACGACTCTCCGTTCCTGTCCGACTTTGTGACAACAGGCTGCGTGACGAAACCGTAAAGGCCTGCGCCTTTGATCTCAACCATTATTTTTGCCATCTCAAGCCCGTAGACGGAAGCGACCGCATCGATCAGTTTGCCGGACCCCGTCGAAGCGAGCACTTCCCCTCCGTCGCTTTTCAATTTGAATGAGATCGAGGGCCTGGAAAGGATGAACTTTGAAACTATGTCAATGATATGAGAAAGCTCGGTCGTCCTGCTTTTCTGGAACTTGAGCCTGGCAGGGGTATTGAAGAAAAGTTCCTCCGCGGAAACGG
>CAZSXD010000056.1:0-6820 GCA_964611075.1 uncultured bacterium | reverse complement strand
CATCCTACTTCTTCCGCTCAACCTTGCTATCTCGCTTTTCTATGACCGCGCATGGATACCGGCCTTCTTTGAAGCGCTGGCCTTCCTGCCAAAGATAATAAGGAAAAGAATGGCCGCAAAATATCCGGTCAAGGACCGGGACATACTAGGCAAGATATGAGAACCGGAAAAGCCATCATCTATATCGCTCTGATCGTCGGCCTTGTTTCGGCCCTCCAGTACTCTTATGATTCACTTGTCGAAAGCTTCAAGCTCGCCGGAAAGAGCTATGCCCAGAAGCAGGACTATGTCGAATCGGTTTACAACGGATACATGGTCTACAGATATCACATCTGGCTGAAGGACGACCTGGGGATCAGGGAATACGGCCTCCTTGTGGCAGATACCGACAAAAAGTCCTACGGCAGGTACGAGCACAGGCTCAACTATTTTCTCTACCCGCGGCGCATCAGAGAGGATGCGGGCGTGCTCTTCGCACCGCGCCTTGATACCATCAAAGGGAAGACCTTCCGCCTGTTCAGGGTGAAGGACAACATGGGGATATTCGTCTCCAAATGAAAATTATTCAGCTGATATACGGTTTTGCCGTGATATTCCTGGCGGGAAAAGCGCTCCTTGACCTGAAGCCTTTGCATGTCAGGAAGCTTCAAGCTTCGATAAGGTTCCCGCTTTATTTCTTCGCCGGGTCCATGGCTGTCGCCGCATATATGCTCATCCTTGCAGCCCTCAAGATCAAGTTCAATGTTCTTGTCATCAGCCTGCCGTTCCTGTTGTATGCGGTCATCTTATTGCTAAAGTTGAGGCCCCTTGACCTCAATATCCCGCTTGCGAAAGAATTCGATCGCCCGATATTCCGGCTCCTGGCGGCGGTGCTAGCCATCGTATGCATTGCAATGTTCCTTGACTGCTCGATCATCCCGATCTTCTCGAAGGACGCGTTCGCGATGTGGTGCTTCAAGGCGAAGATATTCTTCATGGAGCGCACGGTGCCGTTCAGCGTGCTCGCGGCTCCCGCTTACGCGTACACAAGCCCCGAATATCCGCAGCTTATACCGCTGAACCTGGCCTGGCTTAGCCTCTGCCTGGGACAGTACGACGACGTCCTGATACGGCTTTTCTTCGCAGTCCAGTTCGTCCTTTTCATCACGGCGTTCTATTCCCTTTCAAGGGGGTTCATGAGCAAATGGCCGGCGCTCGCGGGGACCTTCGTGCTTTTCACGAACAAGCATTTTCTCGTGTATGCCGCGAACGGTTACGCGGACGCGACGCTCTCGGCTTTTATCTTCCTCTCGCTTGTCTTTTTCATCAAATGGCTGAACGAAAAAGATGAGGGCGCTCTATACCTCTCGTCGCTTTTCGCCGGAGGAGCGGCATTCACGAAGAACGAGGGAATGGTCGTATATTTCGTGCTCATGGCCATGCTTGCGGCCCGTCTTTGGAAGTCGGACATACGCACTTTGACGGCATTCGCCCTCATCGGCGGCCTGTTCTTCGTCCCCTACCAGGCCGCATTGTCATCCTACGGCATATCAAGCCATATGATAAAGAGCGCAAATATCCTTGCGACGGCCGCCTCGAACATCGGACGCGCGCCGCAGATCGCGAGGCACTTCCTGTACGAGCTCTACTTGAACACTTTTGCGTGGCAGTATTTCTGGATATTCCTCACGGCGCTCTACATCACCGGAAGAAGGAACTTCAGGCGCATGAACATGAACTACGCGGCTGTCTTCCTGGCGCTGGTCCTCGCGGCTTACTTCATGGTGTACATGGTGACGGCGGCTGACAACCTTTACTCATCTTTCCACAGGCTTCTTCTGGGGATGGCGCCGGCCGCGGTCTTACTGGCTTTTGTTCTCAACAGCAAAGAAGTTCAATAAGCACAGTAAATATCGAAGTCCTTCACTGAACCGTTATATACTCTGATGAAACCCACCGGGTCATCATGCGTCCTGTACGGCTCGATCTTCAGCTCAGGTCTTGTCTTGAGGTTCTCGAACCAGTGATATTTCAAAACCACGCTTCCGTTCGAAGCGTTCCTGACCGATATTTTATTGTATGTCGCGCTGACATCCCCGGATCCCTGCAGGAAATAACTTGACCGCATGTTCACCCTGTATACATTGAATTTGCCTATTGTCTTCATCACGGAAAACATCCTGTGCTTCAAATATGTCTTTGGGTCCTCGTTCCATGACACGACATAGCCGATATTATATGTGTCAAGGAACCCGGCCAGTTCGGCTTCCGCGAGGCTGAAGATCCCCGGCTTGAAGACCTTCCTGAAAGCCGACACGTTCTTGATCGGATGGAAATCAACGAGGTCATGGATGACCTCGCGGCCGGTTAGGATCGGGAGCAGCATGACCCAGAACCCCTCGTCGCCTTTCCTGTCGTTGATGACCATGCTGTAAGGCAGGACGAGGATCCTTGCGTCCCTGCCGGTGCTTGCCTTGAGGTAGTCGACGGTCATGTGATACTCGGGCGGAAGATCGCAATGAAGGTTGGCGCGTTTAAGCTGTTTCTCGGCGACGGGATAAAGCGAGGCGGCTATGAACAGCCAGAAGACGGCAAGGAACACCGGCCTTGCCCTTATCCGCCGGTAGAAGACCGGAAGGACCTCGGTCATCGATGAGGCGGCTGGTATGACCAGAGAAAGCATCATGAGGAAACGGAACCTGTAAGGCTCCATTTCGAGCAGGGTGCGGTAATACCCCCCAAAATACGCTAGAAAGAAGGTCCACAGGAACAGGCATGAGAACATGACCGTCTTGAGACGCTCCCCCCTCCCCCACATCAGATAAAGTCCGTGGAGCCCGAAGAGGAGCATGAAAAAGCCGATGTTCGCCTCGACCCCAATGAAGAGGTCGGCCAGGAAACGCCCGATACCAACAGGCTGCCTGATGTCCCCAAGGAGTATCTTGTAATTAGAAAAGGCAAGGAAAGGCTTTATCCAGAAAAAGTTGACGATCAACACGATCAATACAGCAAGGATGAGCGAAAAATGGAATGCGCGCTTTTTCGGGAGCGACATGAGATAAGCGAAGAAGACCGGGACCGACGCGGCAACGACTATCAGGGCATGGATCAGCGGGAAAACGGCCGCAGCAGCGGCGAACCTGACGAAAGCTTTCGTTTCGGGATCCCTGAAATACCGGTAGACCAGCGAGAGGAAGAACAGACAGGCGAAACACGCCAGCACGTAAGAGAACATGCCGTTGATGATCTTGAGATATGTGTACCGACCCGCGTTCCATATGAATATGGACAGGGCCAGGGAAACCAGGGATGCCCTTCTGCCGGCATCGAAATTCAAGGCCGCAAGATACATGAGGAAAGGCGCGGCCAGGAATGCAAAGAGCACAAGGAGCTTGAAAGCGAATGCGAAGATCACCTGGGGAACGAAGCAGAGCGCAGCTTCCACCCATTTGTTGTCAAGGTCGGAATATACGTTCGCGGGATACCCGGCAAGAAAGAAGGGGTCGTAGCCCCAGATGCGGCCGGAAGCTCCCACGAACTGCTTCGCGGCATAAGCATTATAATAATGAAAGGGATAATCGACGTTGTAAATGGACTGGCTGTTGAGCAGGCAGTTGACCGGGAATATGTAAAACACCCACAGCAGGTGGACGGCAAAGAACAGAAGGACTAATTTTTTGTGGCCAGGCATAGCACCGAACTCCCTATGGGAAGGTCAAAGAACCTGAACATGAAAGTGTCGATCTCCGAGAGAGCGAAAAGAACGGAATTGAGCGCCTTCGGCAGCCTGATAAGGTCGGGTCCCTTGACGAGCCCCACACGGCCGAGGAGCCTTCTAACGAGCAGAGGCAGGAAAAGGACGGAGAACACGTATGACGATCTCCTGACCTTGAATCCGTGGGATCCGAGGAGGGACCTTAATTCCGCCGCCGTGTACCTTTTCTTGACCCCCATCACCCTGTCATGCGCCCCTTTCAGGATATCAAGGGCCGGCAGGTTTATCACGATCGATCCTTTGTCGGTCATGACCCTCTTCATCTCCTCCATCGCCCTGCCCACATCGGCATCGTCAAGGTGGCACAGAACATCAATGCACAATATAAGATCGAAGCTCTTGTCCCGGAAATCGAGGGCGGTGAGATTTGATCGCCTTACGTCGCTGATCCCCCTTGACCTGCAAAGCTTTAACGCCTCTTCCGAATCATCAACGCCGGTGATGCTCCCGTACTTCCCGAAAAAGACCATGCCGTACCCCGTTCCGCAGCCGGCGTCAAGTATCCTGAAGGGCCTGCCGGCATATTTCTCAACCAGTACACTGATCTTGCTGCGCAGGCTCCGGTACCACCAATTGCCTTCCTCGTTCTCGTAGATCCTGCGGAAGACTTCCTTTTCCATCAGCGGCCCAGCATGAGTAAGAGCTTGGGGATGTCAACGAACACCCTGAGGATGTTCTTAAGCTTGAAGAACTGGGACTTGCCGTACCTGCGCTCATAGTGGGAGACGGGGACCTCCAGTATCTCGCCGCCGAGCTTCTCTATCCTTTTCACCATCTCCAGGCACATGGTCCCGCCGTGCTCTGTCACGTTTATCCTGTCGAGCGCGTCCTTTCGGAAGAGCCGGAAGTCGCAGTCCACGTCCTTCAGCTTGATGTTGAAAAGCAGCCTGATGAACATGTTGTAGGTCTTCCCTATCACGATCCTATATAAGGCGTCGTGCCTCGTCGTCTTGTATCCGTTGACCAGCATGGTTTTTGGGCCCACCTTCTGGGCAAGCCTCGTCATTTCAGAGGGGTCGTACTGGGCATCGCCGTCGGTGTAGAAGACATAATCGTACTGCGCGGTCTTGAGCCCGTGCCATATGGTGGCTCCGTAGCCCATGTTCCTCGCGTGCGTCAGGACGTTAAGGGAGGGGTACTTTTTCTGCAGGATCATGAGCACGACAGCGGAGCTGTCGGTGGAGCCGTCGTTCACGACGATGATCTCATGCTTCTCGGCAATCTCCTTTGCCGCCATGTCGGCCTTCTCGATGAGCTCGCCTATCGTCATCGAATCGTTATAGCAGGGAAAAACCACGGAGAGGCTCTTGAACTTTTTCATGGGGAGGATTATACCATATTTTCGACGCGGCTAATGGATGAACCCGGAGAAAATTTCCTCCATCTCTTTTATCTTTTCCCTGAGATCGAACTTCTCCTCGACCGTCCTCCTTGCGTTCCTGCCGATCTCCTGCGCCCTTGTGGGGTCCCCGGATATTATTTCAAGCTTGTCGGCAATAGCTTCGGCGGACCTTTCCCTGACAAGAAAGCCGTTGACCCCGTCATCGATCACCTCCGGCATTCCGGCTATATTCGTACCGATGACCGGAAGCCCGCAGGCCATAGCCTCCCTTGCAACGATGGGTATCGCATCGGGATTTCCCGCCTTCGTATGAATGCTCGGCACGATGACGGCATCGCACCCCCTGTAAAGCCCGGGAAGTTCAGAATGCGGAAGGGCTCCCAGGAACTCTATGCCTTCAACTCTACCTGCAGCGACCTTCAATTCTTTTTCAAGCGGCCCCTCCCCCACTATCAGGAGCTTTGCCTTGATCCCCGGGTTCCTCGACCTGAAAAGCTTGAAGGCTTCTATCCCGTAAATATGCCCTTTGACCTCCACAAGCCTTCCGCACATCAGGACCCTGAATTCACCGCCCTTTTTTGAACGGTCCTTTGTCTTGAACTTGTCCAGGTCTATCCCTGAATAGCTCACCAGGAGCTTTTCCGGCCTGCATCCCATTTTGGCCAGTTCATCCTTCATGTACCTGCAGTTGACGATGAACACGCTCCCGTCCCTGAAAAGCCGGCGGAGCCTGAGTTTGAAGCCGATGTCCCTGTATGCGAAAACGTCGGAGCCGTGGAAGAAAGTTATCAGGGGCAAGCCGAGCTTCCTTGCGACGGGAAGCATCGTCATTCCGCCCAGGGAATGCTGGGCAGTAAGCAGCCTCACGCCCGTCTCCCCCGCGGCCTGCTCAAAGAAGGAGCGCTTTGTCTGGAAGAACTTTTTCCTGGATGAGTAGCTTCTGACCGCGTCGTACGGGAAGATCCCGAGGTTCCCGACGTCGTCGCATATCACGACGGGCTTGAACTTCTTCGAAAAAACTACCCTTTCATAGGTGAAAGTTTCCGAAATGGGGAGGAACGTTTTTGTGTAGAAAGCGACCCTTATCTTCTCCATGAATACGCTTCCGCCAGCTTCCTCCGGATGAACCTCCTGCAGAAGAGGTTGTAAAGCTTGTCATCGATGCAGAGTGACGGAATGAGATAAGAATTCCTCAGCATCTGCTCGCGGAACCTCTCGATATTGCTTTCCGGGGTGAACCGTTTGATGCGGCTGCGGCCGGTGAGAACATGATTGCTGCCGTACAATGTCGTGAGGCACATGCGGAAGCCAAGCTCTTTTGCAACCCTTACCGTTTCCCTGTTGAACCTTCCCCACGGCCAGGCGACATATAACACCTTTTTGCCGAGCTTTCTCTCGATCAATTTCTTTGACATCCCGATCTCTTTCCTGATCCTTCTCTTATACGCGGCCACCGAATCGTCCGCCCGTGTGACAAGGCTCGGCTGGCGGTGATAATGTGCGTGTGACTGGATGTCGACAAGGCCGCTATTTTGCATCTCCTTAAGCTGGGGCCATGTAAGGAATCCCGCCTTTTTCCTGCCGATGTCCGATGTGGTGATGAATATGGTCGCCTTCACACCATACTTTTTCAGGATAGGGAAAGCGTACCGGTAATTGTCGCTGTAGCCGTCGTCAAAAGTGATGGCGACAAGCTTTTCGCCGAAGAACCTGTCTTCATAGAG
>CAZSXD010000055.1:0-6831 GCA_964611075.1 uncultured bacterium | reverse complement strand
ACGCAGCAGAAGCTGCGCTCGAAGCTTGAGCTGCCACGTTTGAATAGTAGGCGTTCGTAGCAGTTGCCGCTAAGGTCGCATTCGCAGCAACGTTGGCGTAGTAGGCATTGGTTGCCGTCGTGGCTGTCGAAGCAGATGTCGCCGATGCCGCTACATTGGCATAGTAGGCATTAGTAGCAGTGGCAGCTAAGGTTGCATTTGCTGCAACGGTTGCATATCCGGCATTGGTGGCGGTACCTGCTAAAATTGCGTAATTGGCGGATGAGGCGGAGATCGGATCGCCGCTCCATGTGCCGTAATGAGTGCCCGAGAACGCCGCGGCGGTAATAGTGCCTCCAGTGCTGAAATTTATATTAGGATTAAGGTCCACACCTTCTATCGTCCCGTTAATGATAGTAAGTGAGCCTACAGCGGCAGGGAACGTGGAGATCTTAGTGTATGTGATGGTCCAGTTTGCGATATCCGCGTTCGTGATCGTGCTGTTTGCAATATCCGTTCCCGTAACGGTAGCATCAAGTATCTTTGCGCTAGTGACAGAGCTTGTACCCAGGTCTTCGCTCGAGATGGTCCCTGTGGCGATGGCTCCGGAGGTGACCACACCCCATCCGAACATTTCCGTGGTTATTCCGCCTGCAGCGATCGAAATAGTGCCCGTGCTGGTTATCGGTCCGCCGGTGAGACCTGCGCCTGTTGCAATATTTGTAACAGTGCCCGTTGTGGATATGACATCCGACCACGGGTGGCCCTCAAGCTTGTAAGAATTCAGTGCGGCTTCCGCGGTCACGGCCTTGTAGGCGTGCGCCACGGAAGTGATCTTCATCCTGGGCGTCATTTCTGAGTCCGAACCCACCTGTATGCCCAGCCATTTGTCGGTACCATCGAAGAGAGTGTTCGGCAGAGCGGTCGAGCTTCCGAGCAGCACCGTGAAACGTCCCTGGTTGACGGCAACGCTTGTCGGGCCTTCCGACCATACGTCGGACCCGCCGCTTGCCTGATTGTAGATCTTGAACCACATGCTGTACGTGCCGGTGACGGGATAGCCCTCCGAGCTTACGAGCTTGCCCTGATACGTCATGACCGTGGGGATCTGCGCGAATGCGGCCGACGATATCAGAAGCAGCAATGCTGCGAGGAACACACCTCCTTTCACCATACCGTGCAGACTTAACCTACGCTTCCTCTTAATCCCCCCATTGACCAACATTGCTAACATAACTTTCAACATATCGATCCCCCCTTTATATGAATACGAAAACTTTCAAAAATCAAAAAGGGTTGCCCAAAGGACAACCCCCATTTCCACAAACTTTTTTGTTGAAATTTTATCTGGTGTATTAGTGATAATGATGCTTTACATTATATATTTGCGAAAGAATGAAGTCAAAGGAAAAGCGTTCTATGAACGCGAAATCTCACGAAATCGCTATCGCGAAAACACGAAACCGCCCCGGTCGCGAAAACTCAAAAGTCACGAAATACCCGAAAATATTCGAAAAGAAAATATTCGTGATTGTTCGTGATGTTCGAGTTTTCGGGATAATGCCTCATTTCGCGTATTCGTGATATTCTTTTTCGTGAGAGTTCGAGATCTTCAGAATCTGGTAGAAGATCCTTACATATCAGAAAAGAACAGCAGCGCCACAAGGAACATCAGGACCCTCTGAATCATCCTCTTAAGGAGCAGCGTCCTTGAACAGAAGCCGTGCCCCTCGGGGCAGCGCTGGCAGACTTCCATGTCGCAGACGGGAGCGCGGCACTCTACATCGGGGAAATATATGCATGGTTTTGCCGTCGCGACGACCTTTTTCGCGTTCTTTACCTTTGCCCCGCTCATGTTCTTTGTTGCGGGTACTTCGGTCACCTGTTCTATCGCTTCGGGATGCATATAATAGCCTCCATTACTTTATCGTCATAATTTTGAATTAATTTCAATGATGTGATACTATTTCGAGCTCATGAAAAAGCTTATTACCTATCCCAAAGAATACGACGTCATCGTCATCGGCGCGGGACACGCCGGGTGCGAGGCGGCATTAGCCTCCGCGCGGGTCGGCTGCAAAACTTTACTGCTGACGATGAACTGCGACACGATAGCGCTCATGTCATGCAATCCCGCCGTGGGCGGCCCGGCAAAAAGCCAGCTGGTCTCGGAAATAGACGCGCTTGGCGGCGAGATGGGGATCAATACCGACAAAACCTACCTTCAGATGAAAATGCTGAATACCACGAAAGGCCCGGCCGTCCAGTCCTTGCGCGCGCAATCCGACAAGAAACTCTACAACATCATGATGAAGCAGACCGTCGAGAGCCAGGAAAACCTCGATCTCAAGCAGGACATGGTCGAAGAGATCCTCGTCAATTCAAAAGATCAGGTCGAGGGTGTGAGGACCAGGCTTGACGTCGTTTACAACGGGAGGACCGTCATCGTCTGCACGGGAACGTTCTTGAACGGCGTGATCCATGTGGGCCTCAGATCAATGGAGGCGGGACGCGCAGGAGAATTCCCGGCAAAAGGTCTGTCCGGGAGTTTGAAAAAGATCGGCCTGGAACTCGGAAGGCTCAAGACAGGCACCACGCCCAGGCTTGACAGGAGGAGCGTGGACTTTTCAAAAATGCAGATACAGCCCGGCGACGAACCGCCGCGCCTGTTCTCGTTCATATGGGAATACGGGGAATTGGGAATGAAGGTCCCGGATAATCCTCAAGCAAAGCTAGAGCAGGTGCCGTGTCATCTCACTCACACCAACAGAAAGACCCATGAACTTATCCTTGCGAACCTGGACAGGTCTCCGCTTTACGCGGGAAAGATCCAGAGTATCGGCCCGCGCTATTGTCCATCCATCGAGGACAAGGTGGTGAGGTTCAAGGACAAGGAAAGGCATCAGGTGTTCATTGAGCCCGAAGGGCGGACCACGCTCGAGCTTTACACGCAGGGGATGAACACCTCACTTCCCGAGGATGTCCAGAGAGAAATGCTTCGTACGATGGCGGGGCTTGAGAAAGTCGAGATAATCCGTCCGGGCTACGCCATCGAATACGATTTCGTTTTTCCGTCCCAGCTTCAGCGTTCGCTTGAAACAAAAGGGGTCTCCGGCCTTTTCCTCGCCGGCCAGATAAACGGCACCTCCGGTTACGAGGAAGCGGCCGCGCAGGGGATAGTGGCCGGGATCAACTCTGCGATGAAGGTGAAAGGAAAGGAGCCTTTGATCCTGAGGCGCGATGACTCGTATACCGGCACGCTCATAGATGACCTCGTGACAAAGGAGATCCGGGAGCCGTACCGGATGATGACATCAAGGTCTGAATACCGTCTCCTGCTCCGCCAGGACAACGCCGATCTTAGATTAACGGAAAAGGGTTTTGCTGCCGGTCTGGTCTCCCGGAAAAGGTTCGATTATTTCAGGAAGAAAAAGAAATTGATAAAGGAAATGCTTGCCCCAACAGGAGCGTTGGGGCTTGCCGGAAATTCCGACGGCGCCACAGCTTCCATCAAAAGACAGGTTGAAATCAGCCGGAAATATGAACATTACATAAAGAGGCAGATGGCGCAGGTCGAGAAGTTCAGGGAGCTCGAGGACCTGAGGATCCCGCCCGACATCGATTTTCACGCCATCAGGGGATTATCAAAGGAGGCGCAGCACAAGCTCGACAGGATAAGGCCGGCGTCGCTGGGGCAGGCCTCGAGGATAGCGGGGGTCAACCCGGCGGATATTTCCGTGCTATTGATACATATGCATAGCAAAGGTAGGGACAGGGTTTATCCCTGTCCGGAGCGCGGAC
This sequence comes from uncultured bacterium, assembly GCA_964611075.1. Taxonomy (GTDB): domain Bacteria; phylum Margulisbacteria; class WOR-1; order CAVSGV01; family CAVSGV01; genus CAZSXD01. The sequence goes on along the minus strand of CAZSXD010000055.1, from coordinate 3,051 downwards.
AGCCACAAGGGCTGTCCCTACATGATTGAAAGAGGCTTGCATTTAACTTGACATGTTTGATATAATCTGCGGGTTGTTCGTAAAATGTATAAGGAGGGGTAAAAATATGAAAAAGGTGATCGGTTCCCTGGTCCTGGTTTCGTTCGTAATGTTCCTTGGTGGTCAGGCTTTCGCTCTAGGTGCTACGGGCATAGGTTATATTGACGTCCAGAAGGTTTTCAAGGAGTACAAAGAGACGTCAAAGGCCCAGGAGCAGGTCAGCAAGCAGGAGGAGGAATTCAAAAAGGAGCTGGATAGTTCCCAGAAGAAGCTCAGCGACGCAGAAAAGAATAACATGAAGAGGGAAGAGCTCGAGAAACTGAGAAAGGATCTGGAGGAAAAGCTCACCCCGAAGAGGCAGCTCCTCATAGAACTTAACGAAAAGCTCACCATCAAGCTGCAGAGCGACATACTCAACGCGACCAAGGAAGTGGCAAAGAAGGTGGGGATCGACATCGTCATGGACAAACAGGTGATAATCACCGGCGGCGTTGACCTAACCGAGATGGTCGTAAACAAGCTTAACGAGAAATAACGATCTCTAGGAGCCTGCGACTGAACGTCGCGGCTCCTATTAGCTGGATGGGTAGAATAGACTTCCTGGACCGATAGAGCTAATTTTGGAGCCGAGGCGTTTAGCCTCAGGCTCCGGGGCCATAAATGAAAAAAAACCTCAAAGATATCGCCTCTCTTGTGGCAGGTGAACTGAGCGGCAACGCAAAACTTTCCGTGAGCGGCGCCGCGGGCATAGAGGACGCGCAGGAAGGCGACATCACTTTCGCGATGGATGAGAAATCCGTCGAGAAGTTCGAGAGATCGGGCGCATCAGCCGCCCTCGTGCCGGCCAATCTGAAGAAATTCCCCGGCAAACCCCACATAAAAGTGTCCAACGTCCGCCTTTCAATGGCGAAGGTCCTTTCGATCTTTGAAGAGAAAAAGCATAACAAGCCCGGAGTGCACAAAACCGCCGTGGTCGCGAAGAGCGCTACGATCGGGAAGAACGTAACGATAATGGCGGGTGTTTTCATCGGCGAGGACTGCCGCATAGGGAAGGACACCGTTATATACCCGAACGCGGTGCTGTACGACAGGACGATCGTGGGGGAGAGATGCGTGATCCACGCCGGCGTCGTGCTCGGGGTGGACGGCTACGGGTTCGTCTCCGTGGACGGAAAGTACGAGAAGATACCGCAGATAGGCAATGTGGTGATCGAGGACGATGTGGAACTTTTCGCGAACGTGAGCATTTCCCGCGCCACGATGGGCTCGACGGTCGTAAAAAGAGGTTCAAAGATCGACAACCTGACCCACATCGCGCACAACTGCAAGATAGGCAGGGACTGCGCCATCACCGGGCTGGTCGCGATAGCAGGAAGTACCGAGCTGAAGGACCATGTGTCAGTGGGGGGCACATCCGGCATAAACGACCACATCACCATCGGGGAGAACACGGTAGTGATGGGGCGCAGCGGGGTCACGAAGGACATCCCTGCAAATTCCGTCGTTTCCGGCTTCCCCGCGCAGGACCACAAGAAGGAACTTGAACAGCAGGCGGCCATCCGCAGACTTCCCGGACTAATCGCAAAAGTCGCAAAACTTGAGAAAGCCTTGGAACCTGCGACTGAACGTCGCGGTTCCACAGATCAAAAATGAGGGGGCCAACAAAACGGAGCCGAGGCGTTTAGCCTCAGGCTCCCGAAGTCAGCCATGAACATTGCCTTCTTTTCGGAATCCTACAAGCCTTACCTCAGCGGCGTTACGAACTCCATAGAGACCCTGAAAGCCGGCCTTGAAGAGCGCGGCCACAGGGTGATCGTCTTTTCCCCTGATTATCCGGGCGCGAAAAAATCGAAGGATGTTCACCGCTTCCCATCGCTTCCGGCACCTTATCCCGGTTATCGGCTTTCGATCCCTTTTTTCCTTGACGCGCAAAAGATCTTGAGGTCCCACAGGATAGATATTATCCACACGCATTCGCCGTACCAGCTGGGGCTTGTGGCAATGAGATGCGCCCGCAAGCTTGATGTTCCGCTGGTTTTCACAATGCACACGGTGCTCGGCAAATACATGCATTACGTGCCTCTCGTACCTGAAAAACTCTCAGACCTGGTTTCTTCCAGTTACATTAGATGGTTCTGCAATAACTGCGACGCGGTCATTGCCCCCACGCAGGTATCCGCGTCAGCGCTCGTTGATGACGGCGTATGGGGCAATATCGAGATTGTGCCTTCCGGTGTCGACCTGTCCAGGTTCAAGGGCCTCAAAGGGCGCGAAGTGAGAAAGGAACACGGCATCCCCGCAAAAGCCGGGGTACTTCTTTTCGTGGGCCGCCTGGCCAGGGAGAAGAACCTGCCTTTTCTTTTCAAAGCTTTCCGCAGGGTGATCGCGAAGAGGGACGACGTACGCCTCCTTATCGCCGCAGGCGGACCGATGAAGTCCGAGCTGAAAAAGATCGCGCCGAAGAACACCATATTCGCGGGACAGATCGGCTACCCTCAGGTCATTGATTATTATGATGCGGCCGACGTTTTCGTTTTCTCCTCGCTGACCGAAACTCAGGGGCTTGTTCTGGTGGAGGCCATGGCGGGGGGGCTGCCGCAGGTGGCGGTGTCTGCGGAAGGGGTTGCGGATGTTGTCGTGGACGGGGTCACGGGATATCTTACGCCGCTCAGTGAAAGGACATTTGCTGAAAAGGTGTTGAAGCTTCTTGGAGACGAAACGCTTTACAGGCGCATGTCCCGCGCCTCCAAGACGCAAGCCCGGACAGTTTATTCAAAAGAAGTGTTCGCCGCGAAAATTGAACATATTTACAAAAGTGTGCTATAATCCAAATGAAGTATGAAAAGAAGATTTTCTGTCCTCTTAATACTGGTGATCTTCAGTACAGAAGCCTTTTGTTTCATTCCGCAGCCTACGCCGGACATATACGGCAGCACCGGCGTGATATGCATCCCTTCGGCTGACGTCATACCTTACAAGAACATCAATTTCGGCCTGGACTTCGGCCCGCTG
>CAZSXD010000054.1:0-6843 GCA_964611075.1 uncultured bacterium | reverse complement strand
GCTGAGTGGTCGAAAGCGCTCGCCTCGAAAGCGAGTATACACGAAAGTGTATCGGAGGTTCGAATCCTCCTCTCTCCGAATGAGTTCGAAATTAGAAAGAGTTGATAAGAATTGGCTATCAAGTTCGGCACCGACGGCTGGCGTGCTATAATTTCCGACGAGTTCACCTTTGAGAACGTCAGGAAGGTCGCGCAGGCCATAGCTTCCTACGTGAACGCCCACAAGCTCGCCGGCAAAGGGGTGGTGGTGGGCTATGACACCAGGTTCCTCTCCGAGATGTTCGCCGACGAAACGGTGAAGGTGCTTAACGAGAACGGCATACCGTGTTTCCTCACCGACCGCGACACCCCCACCCCTGTCGTCGCTTTTTCCGTGAAGGACAGGAAAGCGGCGGGGGCCGTGATGCTCACCGCCAGCCACAATCCGCCGCAGTACGGCGGCATGAAATTCATACCGGATTACGCCGGTCCGGCTTTCCAGGAGATAACGGATGAAATAGCGAAGAACCTTGAGAGCGGTGAGAGGAAAAGCACGGCGCCCCTGCATAAGGTCGAAAGGTTCAATCCTTACAACAGATATGTCAGGCATATCAGGGAGCTCATCGATTTTGACGCGATCAGGAAGGCCGGCTTGAAAGTGGTGTACGACCCGCTGTGGGGCACGGGAAGGGATTACCTTGATATGATCCTGCAGGAAGCCGGGACACAAGTTTCGGTCATACACGGCTTTCGCGACGTGCTTTTCGGCGGGATAACTCCTGAGCCGGTCGGCGAGCATCTGGGTGAATTGAAGGAAAAGGTCGTTTCGGGAAAATGCCACGCCGGCCTCGCCACAGACCCCGATGCCGACAGGTTCGGGGTGGTGGATGAGAACGGCAGTTACATAAGCGCGAACGCGATCATTGCTACGGTTTTTGCTTACCTTGTGGACGAAAGAGGGGAGACCGGTTCGGTAGTGCGAAGTGTCGCGACCACAAAAATGATCGATGCCGTGGCAAGAATGCACGGCATGACCTGCCACGAAACCCCTGTAGGCTTCAAGCATATCGCCCGGATAATGCTGAAGGAGCAGGTGGTGATCGGCGGGGAAGAGAGCGGCGGGCTTACCATCGGCGGGCATATCCCGGAGAAGGATGGTATACTTGCCAACCTTCTTGTTTGCGAGATGATCGCCAGGCTCAAAATGCCGCTTTCGAGGGTGATCGCCGAGACCGCGAAGAAATACGGAGCTTTCTACGACAAAAGGATCAATTTCAGGCTCACGCCTGCGGCGAAGGATTCGCTCATCGAGTCCCTGACCACCGAGCCGCCCGCAAGAGCGGGAGGCGCAAAGCTCGATCATGTCGTGAAGACGGACGGGATAATGATGGTCTTTGATGACGGCAGCTGGATCCTTGCCAGGCCGTCGGGAACGGAGCCGATAGTGCGCACTTATTACGAGTCCGGATCGCAGGAAAAGCTGAACGACATGGTGCTCGGGTTCGAATCTTACATAAGTTCCGCTATAGGGAGGAAATATGAGTAGTTCAAAGGTATTGATGGACAAGGAGGAAATGGGTCTGGCTATCAAGCGGATAGCGAAGGAAATAATGGAAAAGAACGGTGACCTGGGGGAGGTCGTCCTGATCGGCATCATGAACCGGGGTGTTTCCATTGCGCAGAGGATAGCCAGGCACATTGCGGCTTCCGGGAAGAAGGATATCCCTGTGGGCGCGCTCGACGTATCCCTTTACAGGGACGACTTCCATAAGAAGGGCGCCGGTATAGAGGTGAAGAGGTCGGACATATCCTTTTCGATCGAGGGGAAAGTGGTGATCCTTGTCGATGACGTGATATCAGCGGGCAGGACGGTGAGGGCCGCGCTGGACGGCCTGGGCGATTACGGCAGGGCTTCAAAGGTGGAGCTCGTGGCTTTGATCGACCGCGACAGGCGGGAACTGCCCATTCATCCGGACTTCACCGGGAAAAAGGTCCCGGTCCCGGCGGACGAGGAAGTGCTGGTCAATGTTACCGAAATAGACGGTGTTGACAAAGTGATCATAAAGTAATATCCTTGCATGCGAAGAGGGGGTGTATAGATGAAGTTAAACGCATTGAAGCTTGCATTATCGGTGGGCATAGTTTCCGCGCTCTCAATGGCTCTCCTTGTTCTCTATGGCATTTATTTCTCAAGGGGGCTGCGCGCCGTTTCGCTCCTTGGGAACGTTTTCCCGGGGTACGTTGTCAGCTGGCAGGGCGCGGGACTCGGCCTTATTTACGGCTTTGGCTGCGCATTTGTTTACACGTCTATCATCGTATGGGTGTATGACGGGCTTCTACCATGGAAAGGCCTTAAGTTAAAGAAGGCGAAACCGGCGGCGAAGAAGAAAAGAAAATAGTAAACGGATTTTTGAAGGAAGGGATCAAGCTTTAATACTGCTGATCCCTTCTTCATTTTCTGCGACCTCTATGATGTTCTCCACAGTATCTTTGATGTCCTCAACGTGGGTTATGAGTATTATCTGCCGGAACTGCTTTGACAGCCTGTTAAGCGCCTCGATTATGGCCGATTTCCTGTGAAGGTCCTGTGAGCCGAATATCTCATCAAGTATTATAAATCCCGTCTCGGTTCCGCTTGATTCAGCGATGAGCTGCGATATCGAGAGCCGCAGGCAGAGGTTCGCGATATCCGCCTCGCCGCCGGAAAAGCGCGCCAGCGGATATTTCATGTTCCCGTCGTAGATGAAAAGGTTGTATTCCTCATCAAGCTCAACACCGGTGTATTTGCCCGCGGTAAGCTCTGAAAGCAGCATTCCGGAAATTTCTGCAAGCTTTGGACGTATCCTCGAAATAAGGAACTGCCTGTATTCCGTTACCAGGTTCACGAATCTTTCCTGTTTTTCCTGGTCCCTTGTGATCTTGTCGATGTCTTTTCCCGTTCTCTCCGAATCCTCGATCTCTTTTTCCATGTCCTTTATCTTCTGGGCCATACGTTCGATCTCAAGCCGTATTTCGTTCCTCATCTCATATTTCTTTTTAAGGGAAGTTTCCACTTCATCCAGCTCTTCGGTGATGGTCCCGTGCTTTTTCTCGTCATAGGGGACCTCTTTCATTTCCTTGATCGCGGCCTTCAGCTCGGATTCAAGGTCCGACCTCTCGGCCACGACCCTCGCAAGAGCCGTCTCAATGTCGGATCTTTTCTCCACTTTTGCCTTTACCATGGGATATTTTCTGTGGGAAGGCTCGAGCTCTTCCAGTCTCTTCGATATCTCTGCATATTCTTTCATTTCCTTGTTCATGTCTCCTTCGATCTTCTTGTCGCTCTTTAGTGCCTCGAGCCTGGTCTTAAGCGCTACCCCTTCCGCCTTTATCCTGTTCATTTCTTCATCAAAGTGCTGTTCGATGTAATTCCTGTCCTTTATGAGCTGGCCGCATGTTGGGCAAGGAGCGCCTGCCTTCAGCTTTTTCTTATTTTCAGAAAGCTCCGCATATTTTCCCCTCAGGTCTTCCATTTTCGATTCAATGGACCTGATCTCGGACTCCTTTGCGATCGAGAGTTTCTTCAGTTTCTTTTCAAGCTCGATGTATTCGTTATGTGCTTTTTCAAGGCTCACAGATTCTTTTTCAAGCTTTCTTACCTGCGAGAGCTCCTCGTTCAACTCAGATTCTCTCTTTGCAAGCCCAGTGAGGCGGGCGTCGAGAGAGGCGCGTTTCTTGTCGAGGGCGGTGAATTTGTTATATATGGCCCTTTCTTCATTGAACCGTTCTTTGAACCTGGAACGCACTGCCTCGATCTTGGTTATCTCGCCTTCCACTATCCTCAGCTCTTTTTCGGTCTCTTTCTTGGTCTTCTCTATGGCGAGCTTTTCGGCGAGGATCTCCGTCGGTTTCCTCAATACCACCTGCTTGTTCAGCAGTTCCAGCGCAAGTTTTTTCTCTTTAAGCTGTTTTTTGACGGAATCCACGACCTTGTCGATCGCGTCTATCCTCAGCATCCGGATTATCACATCACGCCGTGTTGCAGGGGTCAGCTCGGTCAATGCGTTCAGTTCTTTCTGGCGGGCAAAGAAGCTGGTATAAAAACTTTTCCAGTCCATGCCGAGCAGATAAGTAACTTCCTTCTCGACGCCTTTCACGGAATCGGCGATCACTTTCCCGCCGGATATCATGGATGCGTCGGCGGATTGCGAGGAGCCTTTCAGCACGCGAACGATCTTGTATTCGGTCCCGGCGATCTCGAGCACCAGCTCGGTCTCAACGCTTGCTCCCATCGGGGCGGTTGAACGCTTAATGCCTTCCTTGCCGGTCCTGGCGGCATTCGGGCCGTACAAAGTCCATGCTATGGCCTCGACAAGCGTGGATTTTCCTGCGCCGTTAAGTCCGACAATGCCGGTTATACCGTCGCCAAACTCGATGGTCGATTCTTTATATTGCCTGTAGTTCTTGACGCTAAGGGATTTCAGCCTCACTGCTTGCCTTCCTCTTCTTCTTTCATTATCTTGTCGTATTCCTGCGACCAGAGGCGGAAGAAATAGTCCCGGTCATCTTTACTTTCGATCTTTGACGCGTTAATGAATGACATGAACTCCTCTTTTACGCCTCCGCTGGTTATTTTCAGCTCCTCCAGCACTCCTTCTTCGTTCAATTTTTCGTATTTCGGCTCGAAATGCACTGCGTCTATCGCCGCCTCCCTTATCTTCTTCGTGTCCAGGGTGTTCATCACGTGCGGGGGAATATTCCTGATCGAGAGCCGCATTATCTTGCCGGCCGGCTTTTCCTTTGTTATAGCTTCGAGTATTTCTTCAAGAAGAACGACGGAGTCTTTTCCCGCGGCATCTATCGGTGCCATCTCAACCATCGGTCGTGTTTTTATGGATATCAGCTCCGGTTTTGCGTCTTTTGACAGGTCAATTACAAGGAAGCCTTTCATCTGGCCGACCTCGTTGAAGCTCATCCTCTCTGTCGAGCCCGAGAACCAGGCGTTGTGGCCCACCTTCGAGTAAACATGGTAATGCCCAAGCGCCACATAATCGAACTTCGTCCGGTCCAGCCAGTCATAATCCACGAGGAGCTCGTTGGATTCGCCGTGGGAGAACTCCTTCATGCCGGTGACCCCCGCATGGAGCATCAAGACGTTCTTTGTCCCGGAGTTAAGCTTGATCTTTTTCAGCTCGGCCTTAAAAATCAGGTCAGTTGTGCACTGCGGAACGGCGTGGACGGTGAGTCCCGGGAATTCGAACACTTCCAATTTATCTTTATATACGATGTTGAAGAGCTTTTTGTCCAGGGGAAGGGCTTCGAAGATAGAATAGACGCTTCCCTTGTAGAGCTGTTTCGGCGTTTCATGGTTGCCCGATATCAGGATCAGCGGAATGCCGGCATTGTAAATTCGAAGAAGTTGTTCGATACCGATGCTCACGATACGGTTCGTCGGCCTCACAGTATCGAACAGATCGCCTGAATGCAAAACAACGTCCGGCTTCATCGCGATTATCTTGTCGACGGCGTCCAGGAACGCGAGGATGACATCCTCTTCACGCTGGTTGAAGCCTGCTTCAGATAATTTTCGATACGCGGAGTGACCAAGATGGGTGTCCGCGAGGTGGACGATCTTCATGTTCGTTCCGCTATTTTATCATATGCAAGAATTTTAGTCCCCGCTACGATTATTGATGTGGGTCCGCGAAAACTCTTTATCATGGCCGTCTGCGAAGACGGTCTTTTTATTTATAAGGGCTTTTATGCCCGAGGGGGATAACATGAAAGAGGTAATGTCCGTTTCTTCCGTAAAAGCTTCGTTCACGGAGCAGATGAGTGTTTTGGCGTTAGGCAGCGGGAAAAAATTCGTTGATGAGATGGCAAAGCTGTTCGAGGGCTGCGCGGCGGCGGGATCGCCGGTCCTGTCGCTTATCGATCAGATCTCTGGTAGGGTCTCGGGGGCGGAGGCGCCGGACCCGGAGGACCTGATAAACCAGATCAAGGAAAGACTTGGCGGCGTTCAGGATGAGGAGATCAACGTGTGCTTTAGATCGTTCCTGAGCGTCTTCCAGAGCGACGACAAGGTCGAATATCCGAAGAGCGCTATGCTCTTCCTGATGCTGCTGATCCTGCTCCTCATAGAAAAGCTCTCGGAGATGCATGCTAAGGAAAACGAAGCATTGATGAAGATGGCGGATTGATCAGGCGATCTCGGCTGTTACGATATCGTTTTCGAAACGCTTGAATTTGACCTTTGCCAGCTTCCCGACTTCCGTTGTGCCGGGGAAGAGCACCCTGATGTAATTGCCCGTAAGGCCCTCAAAACGCCCCGTCCTTTTATCGTGGCTTTCGATGAGAACCTCCATCGGCCTGCCCTTGAAAGAGCGGTGGAAGCGAAGCATGTGCCTGCCCCTCAATTTCTCAAGTCTCGCGCGTCTCCCGGCTATGGTCTTCGGATCGACCTTATCAGGGAAGCCGGAAGCTTTTGTCCCCGGCCTGTCCGAATAAGAGAACACGTGTATCCTTGAGAACCCGATTTTTTCCGCAAGCTTGACGGTGCTCCTGAACGCTTTTTCGCTCTCGCCGGGGAACCCCGCGATGATATCGGTCGTGATCGCGATGTCCTTGATCTGTTTTTTTATCTTATCGATCAGGTCGGAGTATTCCTTCGACGTATAAGTCCTGTTCATTGCCTTCAGTATCCCGTCGTCGCCGCTCTGGAGGGGGATGTGAAGATGGTGGCAGACTTTCGGACTGGTCTTGATGACCTCGATCAGTGCGTCATCAACATATTGCGGTTCGATCGAGCTTAATCGAATGCGGATCAAGCCTTTTATCTTTGAGAGGCCGGAGATTGTCCCCACGCTCCACGCCACCTGGCCATCGC
>CAZSXD010000053.1:0-6905 GCA_964611075.1 uncultured bacterium | reverse complement strand
CTCCTTTTTGCAGTAATAGCATCTCTCCGGGGGATTTGATACGAAATTTTCGTCGTCAAATTCAGAGGTCTTTATGACCTTGTAATGGACGCCCAGCTTTTTGGTAAATTTGACCGCGTCCTTTGCTTCCTCTTCGGGGTAAGTGCCAGAGGTCGCTATGACGCCCATGACCTTATCGCCGAGGATATCATGCGCGACCTTCAGGAGGAGGCTTGAGTCGACCCCTCCTGAAAAAGCAACAAGGAGACTGCCGCTTTTAGCGATGATCTCCTTGAGCTTGATATATTTGGATTTAAGTGAGCTTGGTATCACTATTTACCGTATTTCTTCAGGGCCTTCTGCATCATATCTCTCATGTCTTTGTCCTTGCACATATCCTGCAGCATTGACGGGTTTGACTTGATCATGCCCTTCATCATTTCACATTTCATACCTCCGCCGCCCATCATCCCTTTGCCGCCCATCATTCCGCACGTTCCCCTTCCGGTCACGCCGTAAAGCAGGACCACCAGTGCGATAATGGCAACAAGGACCGAAAGGACCTGGCCGAAGAGCTTAATGTTCCCGGCCTCTTTATTAGCCAGGACCATTATCATGTAATGAATACCCAAGAGCATAATGACCGCCGTTATCGTCGCGTATATCATTGATTCACCTCCCTTTACTGTAAGATATCAATCTCGCGTTGATCGCCACTATCACGGTGCTGAGGGACATTACAACGGCACCTGCCGCCGGGGGCAGCACAACCCCGTAATTATATAGCACTCCGGCCGCCAAAGGAATAGCTATGACATTGTAGCCGGTCGCCCACGCCAGGTTCTGGACCATCTTGCGCTGGTTCAGCCGGGAAAGGGCTATGACGTCCGCCACATCCCTGGGATCGTTCTCCACAAGGACGATATCCGCCGACTCAATGGCCACATCCGTCCCGGCGCCTATGGCGATACCGACGTCCGCCTGGGCCAGGGATGGCGCGTCATTTACGCCGTCGCCTACCATCGCCACCTTCCTGCCCTGTTCCTGAAGCTCCTTGATCTTTTCCGCTTTCTTGTCCGGCAGCACTTCATAGAAGAACTTATCGAGGCCGAGCTCTCCTGCCACATATTCCGCCGTTGCCCTGTTATCTCCGGTGATCATAGCCACTTCGAGGCCGAGCTTTTTCAGCGTCCTTACAGCTTCCCTTGACTCGTCCCTTATCATATCAGCCAGGCCGATAATCCCCTCTACTCCCCTTTCCGAAAGGACGAATACCGTTGTTTTGCCCTGAAGCGCTATTTTATCAGCCCTCTTTCTCGCTTCTTCCGCTCCTATCTTCGCCATTTCAAGTATGCCTGTGCTCCCGATGTAAACCTCCTCGTTCTCAATGACCGCTTTTGCCCCTTTTCCCGGGATAGAATCGAATTTATCGACCCTGTACAACTGCAGATGTCTTTCCCCCGCCTTTTTCACTATCCCTTTCGCTATCGTATGCTCTGAATGCGCCTCAATGGAAGCGGCCCTGCGCAAGAGCTCATCGTCGCTCAAACCGCCGAAATTTATGATGTCCGTTACGCCGAATTCACCTTTCGTAAGGGTCCCTGTCTTATCAAAAACCACCGTTCGCAAATTTCGCGCATTTTCAAATTGCGTTCTGTTCCGTATCAAAAGGCCGCTCTTTGCCGCAATGGCCGTGATCGACGCTATGACAAGAGGGATGGCCAGGCCAAGGGCATGCGGGCATGTGATGACCATCACAGTTACCATGCGCTCAAGCGCGAAAAAGAATTCCTTGCCCGATATGAGCCAGACCGCAAAAGTGATCGTGCCGGCGGTTATCGCAATGATTGTGAGCCAGAAAGCGGCTCTGTCCGCGAGAGCCTGCGCCCGGGACTTGCTTTCGCTCGCCGCCCTTACAAGCTCGATGACCTGGGAAACGTAAGAATCTTTGCCTGTTTTTTTGACCTCCACGGTAAGCGAGCCGGTGCCATTGATCGAGCCTCCGATGACATTATCGCCTATCTTTTTCCCTGCCGGCTTTGATTCGCCGGTGAGCATGGCTTCGTTCACTTCCGATCCGCCTGATACGACGCTTCCGTCAACGGGGACCTTCTCCCCCGGCTTTACCAGGACCCTGTCCCCTACTTTTATGCTCTCTATCCCAGCTTCCTTTATGGAGCCGTCACGCATGACAAGGTGCGCCGTGGAAGGCATAAGTTTTGCAAGTTCTTCAAGAGCTTTTGACGCGCCCATGACCGAGCGCATTTCTATCCAGTGTCCCAGGAGCATGATGTCGATCAGCGTCACAAGCTCCCAGAAGAAAACCTCACCCGTCAATCCGAGGACGACAAGTGCGCTGTAAACATAAGCAATGGATATCGCCAATCCTATGAGTGTCATCATTCCGGGCTGTTTCTTCCTTAATTCGTCGTAAAGCCCCGTAAGGAACGGCAAGCCGCCATAGAAATAAATGAATGAGGAAAAAGCCAGCAATATCAGGCTGTCGCCGGGGAATCTGAAAGTGAACCTGAAAAATGACTGGATGAGCGGAGAAAGGATCAAAACAGGTATCGTAATTATAAGGGAGATCCAGAAACGCTTCTTGAAATCTTCCACCATGTGAGCATGATGGCTCGCATGTCCTCCGTGGCCGCCATGGCCCTCATGCATGCCGTGAGCTCCGTGTTCCGCACAGCAAGCGGGGTCTTTTTTCATCATATAGAAAGTTTTTCGGCAAGACGAAGTGTTGACAGATCGATCGTCTTTTTTGCTCTCAAGACTGTTGCGTAGTCCGTAGAAGTGACTTTACCGTTCACCATGCCGACGAGCTTGTTCTTATGCCCTTTTATGAGCAGCTCCACGGCCGCGCTACCGAGTTTACAGGCAAGCGCCCGGGAATCCGCGGAAGGAGCTCCGCCTCTCTGTATGTGGCCTAGCACTGTGACCCTCACATCCACCCCGAGCTTTCTGTTGATCAGAGCCCCAAGCTCATTGCCGTGGCACACGCCCTCCGCAACCACGATTATGCTGCTCAGCTTGCCCCTGTCCAGGCCTTCTTTCAGCCTTTTGCAAACCTTTTCAAAATCGCACTTAACTTCCGGCACTAGGATTATTTCCGCTCCAGCGCCCAGCCCCACTTCAAGCGCTATGAAGCCGTTGTCCCGCCCCATGACCTCTATTACGAATATCCTCTCGTGCGATGCCGCTGTGTCCCTTATCTTATCAATGGCGTCCAGCGCCGTGTTAACGGCAGTGTCGAATCCGATGGTCGAATCGGTCCCGGAAATATCATTATCGATCGATGCAGGGACGACCATGGAAGTGACACCGAATTCCTTCTGCAGATCGTGCGCTCCGCCCAGCGAGCCGTTCCCGCCTATCACCACCAATGCGTCGATCCCGTGCTCCTTCAGCTGCCTTGCGGCGATCTTTCTGAAGGACCTTTTCCTGAACTCGGGGCACCTGACAGTGCGAAGGATCGTTCCACCCCTGTTGACTATGCCCGAAACGGACTTAAGGTCCATGGGATGGATATCCCCGCCGATGAGCCCTGCATACCCCCTCTCGATGGCCATGACCCTGAGCCCATGATAGATCGCCGTCCTGACCACGGCCCTTATGGCGGTATTCATGCCGGGAGCGTCCCCGCCGGGAGTTACAAGTCCGATCGTCCTGATCTTTGGCATTTAAATCCCCTCCGTGGCTTTCTTGATCGAATAACAGATTATATCAAGCATTTTACCCAAATCCACGGCCGAAATGCATAACGGCGGCATTATGACGATCACATCTCCCAATGGCCTGATGATAAGCCCGTGCTTCCTTGCCTCTTTTATGACCTTTATGCCTGTCTTTGCGCCCATTGGATATTCAGCCCTCGATCCCTTGTCTGCGACAAGCTCTATCGCCGCAAGGAAGCCGCACTGGCGGATGTCCCCGACATGTTCCAGGCATCTCATAAGCGCAAGCCTTCTGCTCAAATACTCGATCTTCGGCTGCAATTTCTGAAGCGTCTTTTCCTTCCTGAAAACATCCATCGAAGCTACAGCAGCGGCGCAGCCGAGTGGATTTCCTGTGTAAGTATGGCCGTGGTAGAACGTCCTGCACTCCTCATGTTCGCCGAGGAAGGCGTCGAATACCTTCTGCGTGGTCAATGTGGCCGCTACGGGAAGATACCCGCCAGTGATGCCTTTTGCAACGACCATGATGTCCGGCCTGACACGCTCATGATCGCATGCGAACATTTTGCCGGTTCGCCCGAATCCCACCGCCACCTCATCGACTATCATCAAAATATCATATTTTGTGCAAAGCTTTCGTATGCCGCTCAGGTATCCTTTCGGATAGACCAGGATCCCAGCCGCCGCCTGGACCAGAGGTTCGACGATCATTGCCGCTATTTTGCGATGATGAGCTTTCATGATCTTCTCGACTTCCTTCAAACATTGCATCTCACATCTCTCATCTCGCATCTCACACCTATAACAATACGGCGTCGGAGCTTTGAACGCCTTGAACAGCAGTGGCTTGTAAATCCGTTGAAAAAGATCGATCCCGCCGACTGAAACTGACCCGATCGTGTCCCCGTGATAAGCATTAACCAATGTCAGAAATTTAGTTTTTGACTTCGCACTTCGCACTCCACACTCCGCACTTCCAACCTGTTGCCAATATTGAAACGCCATCTTAAGGGCTATTTCAACGCCTTCCGAACCGGAATCTGAATAGAAGACCTTCGTCAGACCTTTGGGCGTCAATTTTATCAACTTTTCGGCCAGTACCGTCGCCGGAACATTCGAGAGCCCGAGCATCGTGGAATGTGCGATCTTATCAAGCTGAGCTTTAACGGCCTTATCAATGGAAGGATGCCTGTGGCCGTGGACGTTCACCCAGAGCGATGAAACGCCGTCAATATACCAGTTGCCGTCGATATCTTTTATCCATGCCCCTTTCCCCTCTTCAATGATCAACGGCTCATCTTTCAGCCAGTCGGCCATCTGGGTAAAAGGATGCCAGATATATTTCCTGTCGATATCCTTTAAGTTCATAATAATCTCTCTAATATCCTCTGTTTCTTAATCTGCCTGACCAGATCGCTGAACGAGCTTTTTGCCTTTATCCTCCCGATGACCTTTTCACCCGAAAGCTCCTCGATAACCTTATCGTTGGTCTTTTCGGAAAGTTCCTTCCCCGAATATCCGTTCATTATGATGCCCGCGATATTGATCCTTCGTTTTCTCAGTATTTCCACCGTCATGAGGGTGTGATTGATCGTGCCCAGCCCCGCGCGCGCCACGATGAGGCACGGCATTTTCAGCTCATATATCATGTCGGCCACGAAGAGATCCTTCCTTATGGGGGCGAGAACGCCGCCAAGCCCCTCGACAAGCAGAAGGTCGCGTCCGAGCGTCATGCCATCCAGCATTTCCCTGATGCGCGCGAGATCGATCCGCACGTTCTCCGTCTTCCCGGCTGCGTAAGGCGAGAGGGGCTGTTCGAACCTCACCGGACTGATGTCATCAAGGCTGTCGGAAAGTTTGAGACTTTTCTTGAAGAACAGGGCGTCCTCTGCTCCGCCGCTTGAGATCGGCTTCATCACGCCCACCGACAGGCCCATATCGATCGCGGCTTTTGCGATGCCGGCCATGATGAACGTTTTTCCGACCCCCGTATCCGTTCCGGTAATGAAATAGGCCTTAGCCAATGAATTTCTCCTTCGCCTCCGCCAGTTTTGACGCCAGGACATCGATGTCATCCTTCGAATGCATGGCCGTGACGGTCAGCCTGAGGCGCGATGTGCCTTTCGGGACCGTCGGCGGCCTGATGGCGGAAAGGAAAATGCCGTTCTCAAAAAGATATGCCGAAAGCCTGACAGCAAGCTGGGTATCGCCGATGAAGAGCGGCACTATCTGCGACTGCGAGCCCATGGTATTGAAACCGAGGGGTTTGAGCTTTTCCTTGAGGTATTTAACATTGGCCCACATTCGCTTCGAAGGTTTATCGTCCTTTGAAAGGATATCAAGCGATGCGATTGAGGCTGCGGCAACCGAAGGCGGAAGGGCAGTCGTGTAAATGAACGACCTGGCCCTGTTCCGGAGATAATCGATCAATCCCTTTTTGCCGGCTACGAATCCGCCGAGGGAGCCTATTGCCTTGCTCAGCGTGCCCATGACGATCATATTCTCCGCCATTCTTGGCCACCTGAGCTTGAACTCCAGCATTCCAGTGGAATGTGCCGTATCCACCATTAGCATCGCATGATATCTTGCCGCAAGCCTCGCGAGCTGCTCAATGGGGGCTATGTCGCCGTCCATGCTGAACACATGGTCGGTGACAATAAGCCTTCTCCGGAAGGCTTTTGACCTTTCAAGGACCTTTGCGAGCTGTTTTGTGTCCCTGTGGGAATAAACGAGGAGCTTAGCGCCGGACAGCCGGGCGCCGTCGATGATGCTTGCGTGGTCCAGACGGTCCACTATGACGGCATCGCCTTCGCCGACAAGCGCCTGGATCGTTCCGAGGTTCGCCATGTACCCCGTCGGGAACACTATGGATGCCTGTGTTTTCTCGAATTTGGCGATCTTTGATTCCAGCTCCTCATGGAGCTTGAAGTTGCCGGAGACCAATCTCGAAGCTCCGGCTCCAGTACCGAACTTTTTCAACATTTCGGCCGCCTTCTTCTGTCCTTTCGGGTGATTGGCCAGGCCAAGGTAATTGTTGGAGCAAAAATTGATGAGCTCACGGCCGTTTATCCTGACCGTCGCACCTTTGCCGCTTTCGATGGACCTGAACACCCTGAAAAGGCCGAGTTCCCTTATTTCATCAAGTTCTTCTCTTATAAAATCAAATACAGTCATGGATATATCCCTTGGAGCCTGAGGCTAAACGCCTCGGCTCCGCTTTATGGGTCAAACGAGTAAGACCCATGG
>CAZSXD010000052.1:0-6968 GCA_964611075.1 uncultured bacterium | reverse complement strand
AGCACGATCTCCTTCACGCCGCTGTCGACCATTTTGGCCGCTTCGCACAGGACTTCGTCCATCGGTCTTGATCTCACTTTTCCGCGGACCAGGGGAACTATGCAATAACTGCAGAAATTCTGGCAGCCGTCCTCGATCATAAGGTTGGCTCGCACGCGCGCAGGGGCCACCTCACCCCGTCTCGCTTTCGCTCGACACCCCTCTCCATGAAATGGAGAGGGGATGGGGGGGAGGATGTTGACGATATTCATTTTATTTTTATTTAGCAGAATTACATCAGCTTCATGGACACTCTCGATCTCTGCATCACAGCCCGTGAATATTACCTTGGCTTTCGGGTTGATCCTTTTTGAATGCCTTATCGCGTTGCGGGATTTCTTCGCCGCATTGGAAGTGACCGTGCAGGTGTTGATGACATATATGTCAGCAGCCTGAGGGTAGGGGACGATGTCGTATCCCGAAGCCCTGACCTGCTCGACCATCCTGTCGGTCTCGTATTGATTTGATTTACAGCCGAGTGTATAGAAAGATATTTTCAGCATGAAGTTGATATTATAACAAGCCAGCTGGCTTGTTTCAAAATCGACTAATTGTTAGAATCGCATTTATGAGGATCATGGTGTTTTCTTTCCTGCTTCTTTTCCTGGCGCTCGGTAAAACATTTTGCCCGCAAACGCCTTATCCTGTTGTTTTTGTGCACGGCACGGGGGATTCTTCTGTTGCATGGAAGCTCACAGGACCGGCTGTAAGCAGACATCTTGAAAAATACTACAGGACGCCGGGCCATCCTTTCTTTTCTTCCGGGGGCGGTATAAGCAAGGATCGTTTTGATAAAGACTCCTCGGATAACATCAGAAACTCGTGTGTTTACGTAGTATTTTCTGATCATTTTGCCAGCCCGGATAAATTAGCTATCGAATTGAAAAAAGCTGTCGATGACACGAGAGAAGAAACATGGCTAAACTTTAAAAATTATTATAAATCAAAAGACGAGGTGAAAGTAAATCTGGTTTGCCATTCGATGGGAGGGCTTGTTGCAAGGCAGTATCTTGTTGAAAACTTTAAGAATCATCATGTGTCAAAGTTAATACTTATGGGAGTTCCAAATAAAGGAAGTTCGGTGCTTATGTTTAACTGGGTGCCTGTAACCTTTATGGCGGGAGGGATAGCTGGGTTTGTGTTTTCCGGCAATCCTTTGGCTCTGTCATTTAGCCTTATTGGAATAGGGGTGAATGCAGTTTCTTCTGCAAGAGGGGTTAAACTTCTCTCTCCCGCAACAGAAGCGATGAAACCTGGCTCAAAGTTTTTGACTGGGCTGAACAGCAGAGAAATGCCGGCTGATGTTGAGTACGCGGTCATCTTGTGCAGTGCAGATGACTTTATGCATTCAATGTCAAATAAGGTTTTGGGCTATGAGAATGGCGATGGCGCGATTTCCATTAATAGCCAAAGCTTAAGATACGGAGCGGTGCCGAACTTTGATGAATTGAAATATAAAGAGGACAAGATCATCGCGCCGCACTTTGAAGAGCCTTCATTAGCCAAAAACGTGATCTTGGAGATATTAGATTTTGAGGATTAAATCCGCGTGCGCACGCAGGAATGATGCCTTCAAAGCTCGAATTCGTAGTTTATCATCGAGAGAACGGCTATTGATGCGGTCTCCGTCCTGAGTATTCGGCTCCCGATAGTGATAGTGGAGAAGCCCGCCTTTTTCAGTTTATCGATCTCTGCCAGAGAGAACCCGCCTTCCGGACCTATGACCATCAGTATGTTCTTGCCGCCCTGTTTTCCCCGCAGGAAACTTTTAAGGGAAGTATCCTTTTCCATCTCCCACAGTGCAATGCGGGTGTCGAAGACGGCGCTCATTGCTATGAACTCGTCCATGTCCTTCACGCCGTCGATCATGGGGATCAGCAGCCTGCCGGACTGTTCCGCCGCTTCCTTGGCGATCTTACCCCAGCGCTCGATCTTGTTCTCCGCCCGTTCTTCGTCGAGTTTGACGATAGACCTCTCGGTCCGGATGGGGATTATCCTGGAAACACCGAGCTCGGTGGCCTTCTGGACGATGGTGTCCATTTTCTGGCTTCTGGGCAAGCCCTGAGCGAGAGTGAGCTGGATCTTGAGCTCTGACATGGGATGTTTTTCGAAGAAGAATTCGGCGATGACCGATTTATTGTCGATGGACCTGATCTTCGCCGAATATTCCCTGCTTTTGGTGTCAATGACGGATATCTCGTCGCCGGCCTTGAGCCTCAACACGTTCTTCAGGTAATTGACGTCGCTTCCTTCGATAGAGGCGGTCTTCCCTTTTATCTGGTCGAAACTCACGAACACCCGCGGAATCAAATTATTTTTCACCTCTCAAGCGCGCGAACTCTTTCAGCAGCTCGGCCTGCTCCTTTGTGAGGGAGGTCGGCGTCATAACATCGATGTGCACGTAAAGATCGCCTTTTGCTCTGCTGTTCAGGTGAGGCAGTCCTTTTTCCCGGATCCTAAGTACAGTACCGGGCTGCGTGCCGGCAGGGACCGTCAGGTCTGTCTTGCCATCCAAAGTGGGCACGGCAATACTAGTTCCGAGCGTTGCCTGCGTCAAGCTTAATTTGGCGCGGTGATGCAGGTCGCTGGCGTCGCGTTCGAACTGGGGATGCTCCCTCACTGTCACGAATATGTAAAGGTCGCCGGGCCCGCCTCCGCGATCGCCGGCGTCGCCGGCCTTCGATATCCTCAATTTATGCCCAGTTTCGATGCCGGGGGGTATCTTGACCTCAACTTTATGCGTCTTCCTGATCTGTCCTCTGCCCCGGCATTCAGGGCAATGGGCTTTGATAACCTGACCTACACCACCGCATTCGGGACAGGTCGTGATCTGGGTAAAGGAACCCAGCATCGTGCGCTGGACCCTTCTTACCTGTCCGGTGCCTTTGCATTCGTTGCATCTTTCAGGCGATGTTCCCGGTTTCGCGCCGGTCCCTTTGCAGGCGGGGCATGCGACATGATGGGGGATATCGAGTTCCTTTTCAGCGCCTTTTGCGGCTTCTTCGAGAGCTATCTCAAGATCCACCCTCAGGTCATCGCCCCGTGCGGGTCCGGATCTTTCGCGTCTTCCCCCGCCGAAGAAGGACTCAAAAAGGTCTTCGAACGGGCTTTCGGCGAAGCCGCCGCCGAATCCGCCCCTGAAAAGATCGCTGAAGTCGAAGCCTCCGAAGCCCTGTCCTCCCGCTCCGAACTGGGGTCCGGCATGGCCGAACTGGTCGTAGGCGGCCCTTTTCTGGTTGTCGGAAAGCACCTGGTAGGCTTCGTTTATCTCCTTGAACTTTGCTTCCGCGCCGGATTCCTTGTTGACGTCGGGGTGGAATTTTCTTGCGAGGGTGCGGTATGCTTTCCTTATCTCATCTGTCGAAGCGTTCTTCGACAGCCCGAGGACCTCATAGTAGTCGCGCTTTGACATTATTTCTCTTTATATTCTGCGTCCGTTGTCTTGCCCGCTTCGCCGCGAGGCGAGCCTTCTGTCCCGCCCTCATTTGCCTTTGGTCCGCCCTTGTCCTTGTACAGCTCCTGCGAAACCTCGTAAATGTCCTTCTGCAGCTGGTCAAAAGCGGCCTTAATCTTCGAAACATCCGTTCCGCCAAGCGCGTCGCGGACATCCTTAATGGACTTTTCAACTTTTTCTTTCTTGTCCTTCGGGACCTTGTCGCCAGCGTCTTTCAAGGTTTTCTCCGCTGTGTACGCAAGCGCATCCGCCTGGTTCCTCGTGTCTATCTCCTCGCGTTTTTTCTTGTCTTCGGATTCGTGCGCGGACGCTTCCTTCTTCATCTTTTCTATATCATCCTTTGTGAGCCCGCTTGAGGCGGTGATCGTTATCTTCTGCTGTTTCCCGGTCCCCTTGTCCTTTGCGGAAACGTTAAGTATGCCGTTGGCATCGATGTCAAATGTGACCTCGATCTGGGGGATGCCTCTGGGTGCCGGCGGTATCCCGTCCAGGTGGAACCTGCCAAGCGTCCTGTTGTCCGCGGCCATCGGCCTTTCTCCCTGCAGAACATGTATCTCGACCGATGTCTGGCTGTCCCCGGCGGTCGAAAATACCTGAGATTTTGATGTGGGGATCGTAGTGTTGCGCTCGATCAACGGGGTCAAAACGCTCCCCAAGGTTTCGATACCGAGCGTCAGCGGCGTCACATCGAGCAATACAAGGTCCTTGACCTCTCCTGCCAGCACGCCGCCCTGTATCGCAGCGCCCACAGCCACGACCTCATCGGGGTTCACTCCTTTATGGGGCTCTTTGCCGAATATCTGCTTCGCTATTTCGATGACCTTCGGCATCCTGGTCATTCCGCCGACAAGGACGACCTCGTCGATCTCGCTCGCGGGAACTCCCGCATCCTCGATCGCTTTTTTGCAGGGTTGTATAAGCCTGTCATTGAGAGGGGAGACAAGCTGTTCAAGCTTCGACCTTGTCAGGGTCATGACAAGGTGTTTAGGCCCCGAAGCATCAGCCGTGATGAACGGCAGGTTGAGCTCCGTCTGTGCCACGGTCGAAAGCTCTATCTTAGCTTTTTCGCCCGCTTCCTTCAGTCTTTGCAGGGCCATCCTGTCCTTTGAGAGGTCGATACCCTGTTCCTTTTTGAATTCCGTCACGAGCCAGTCGATCACCTTCTGGTCGTAATCATCGCCGCCAAGGTGCGTGTCGCCGTTCGTGGATTTCACTTCAAATACGCCGTCCCCGATCTCAAGTATCGAGATATCAAATGTCCCGCCGCCGAGGTCGAAAACGGCTATTTTCTCGTTCTTTTTCTTGTCGAGCCCGTAAGCAAGTGAAGCAGCTGTCGGCTCATTGATTATCCTCAATACTTCAAGACCGGCGATCTGACCGGCGTCCTTTGTGGCCTGTCGCTGGGAATCGTTGAAGTAGGCCGGAACGGTGATGACCGCCTTTGTCACCTTTTCACCCAGGTAATCCTCGGCGGACTGTTTCATTTTTTGCAGTATCATGGCGGATATTTCCGGCGGAGTATAATCTTTATCGTCTATTTTGACCTGCGCGGCGCCGTTCTTTCCCTCGGTCACATGGTAGGGGACGAGCTTGATCTCGCTTCCCACCTCTTCGTGCCGTCGTCCCATGAACCTTTTGATCGAGAATATCGTATGCTCCGGGTTGGTGATAGATTGCCTCTTTGCGACCTGCCCGACGACATGGGTGCCGTCCTTCATGAACGAAACGATGGACGGCGTGGTGCGGCCGCCTTCGGCGCTTGGGATGACAACGGGTTCTCCCCCCTGCATCACCGCCACGCATGAATTTGTCGTTCCCAGATCGATACCTATTATCTTGCTAATTGACTACGCCCCCTTACTTTTGCTGACTATGACCATCGAAGGCCTCAGGAGCCTTCCGTGGATCGTAAAGCCTTTCTGGACTTCCTCGATCACGATCCCCGCCTCGCCGTTCGAATCCTTCATCAATATTGCCTCATGGAAGTTCGGGTCGTATTTCTTGCCTAATGCTTCGACTGCCGCGACCCCGAACTTTGACAGCGTGTCCTCCAGCTGTTTTTTGACGAGAGCTATGCCTTTTACGATATCTTCCCTGTCCGAACCTGCCGTGAACTTTACGGCCTTATCAAGGCCGTCCAGCGCGGGAAGAAGTTCCTTGATCAGCATTTCATTGCTGAATTTCGACAATTCCTCTTTTTCGACCGCGGCCCTTTTTCTGAAATTGTCGAAATCCGCAAGAGCCCTCAGGAGCTGGTTCTTGAGGGAGTCTTTTTCCTTACCATCGTCTTTATATTCCTCTTTCGGCTTTTTGCTCAATCCCTGCGTCCTCCCGTGAGGATGTCCCTTAGTGTTTTTGAGACGGTGTCGACTATCGAGGTCGCCCTGTCATACATCATCCTGGTGGGGCCAAGGATGCTCACAGTGCCGGCGAAATGATGCGGGAGCCGGTACCTTGATATGACGATGCTGCAGTCCTTGATCTGCCTGTGCTTTATCTCGGAACCTATCTTTATCGTGACGACGCCTTCGTCGGAATCTTCGTCGGTGATCCTGGATATCAGGTCTTCGTGCTCGATAACGCTCAGGATGTTCTTGATGTGGTCGGCATCGCTGAATTCAGGCTGTCTGGCGATATTGGAGAAACCGCTTGAGAGGACCTTGAAAGGGAGCTTTGGAGCGGTTATCACCGCAAGCAGGTGCGAAAGGGCGGATGCCACCTTCAGCGTTGTGTGAAGGAGCTCCTCTATGTTGTTCCCCGCCATCCCATACTGCTGTTTGATGAACTCTATCTCTTTCGGCGTAAGGCCTTTTATCTTCATGAGCTGGTCAACGAAATACCTGTAGCCAAGGTCCGAAGGCACGCGGCCCGCGGAAGTGTGGGGGTGAGTGATGAACCCTTCCTGCTCCAGGTCGGAGAGTTCGTTCCTGATGGTGGCGGGAGAAACGTCCTTGATGTATTTCCTTGAGATCCTGTCGGAGCTAACCGGTTCCGCCGTATGGAGATAGTCAGAAATGACCGCCCTGAGTATCTTCTGCTTCCTCGATGTCAGCTTCTTTGGGGATTTCTTTTTCATTTTAGCACTCCAAATCCACGAGTGCTAATTCTATCAGCAGGGCTCTATTGTGTCAAGGCTGGGGGGCACTATACACGGATAAAGCAACGGATAAACGGATAATTCTGTTCCATCCGTTTATCCGTGGGATATCCGTTCATAGCATCTCTTCGCTTCATCGTATACAAGCTTGAGGGGTATGCCTTTCATCTTCGATATCCTGGCGCAGTCCGAATACTCGGGAGCGATGTTCTTGATCTTAGTCCCGATTTTGCCTATTTTAATGCTGATTTTTCCGTACCTGGTCTTCACTTTCCTGATGGTCCTTTCAAGTATTTCCCTTTTGACGAGATAGGTCCGGACACCGAGAGTCGTCGTTTCGCTGAATATCAGGTCAATGAGCATATCCTTGTCAGAAAG
>CAZSXD010000051.1:0-7009 GCA_964611075.1 uncultured bacterium | reverse complement strand
CATTGACGGAGTATGCGTCGAGGCGGCGCTGCGCAACGCCCTGGCGCTCAAGATCGATCCTGAGATAGAGGAATCGAATTCAGGCTTCATCGAAGCCCTGAAAGCAAAAGGCTTCGTCAGTAAAAAGAAACAGGTCCAGCCGAGATCCACTTTCTTTATTGACCTCACAAAGAGCCTTGACGACCTCCTGATGGGCTTCGATGAAAAGACCCGCTACAACATCAGGCTTGCGGAGAAAAAGGGGGTTAAGGTCGCGGAGGAGACCACGCAGGCCGGGCTTGAGACTTTCTACAAGCTTTACCAGGAGACGTGCAAAAGAGACACGTTCCTTATTCATCCCATGAGCTATTATACGAAACTTCGGGATTCGCTTATCGAAAAAGGGATGGCGAACATCTTTACCGCAAGGTTCAGGGGCATTCCAGTGGCTTCGATGTTCATTTTCCGGTTCGGCGACCGCGTCTGGTACATATACGGCGCCTCCGCCAATGAATACCGCAACATGATGCCCAACCATGCTATCCATTGGTATTTCATCAAATGGGCGAAAGAGAAAGGGTATAAGACCTATGATATGTGGGGCGTGCCGTCGAACCCGAAAGAGGGGCATCCGCTTTACGGCGTCTGGAGGTTCAAGAAAGGGTTCAACGGGGAAGCGAGATCATGGATCGGTGTCTATGACCTGCCGTTCGATAAACTGGCGTACAACTTTTTCGATAAAGGCTTGGATTTTTACCAGGCTTTGAGGAGCCTGGTCACGAAAGGGAAGATAACGGACTCGCTGTCCGAATGACCATGAAATTATCACATTTATTGACGGCATTGAAACAGGAGAAGACCGCAGGCAGCCGCGATATTGAGATATCCGGGATCGCTTATGACTCAAGAGCGGTGAAAAGCGGCGACATATTCGTGGCGATACCCGGGTTCAAGGTGGACGGCGCGCAGTACGCGGCAAATGCCGCCGAAAAGGGCGCAAAAGCCGTGGTCCTTGAAAAGGACATCGATCTGCCTGCGGGTGTGACGAAGGTCGTTGTCCCCAACGCGAGAATGGCCCTTGCCGAACTTTCCTCCGCTTTTTACGGCTACCCGGCGAGGGCCCTTAAGATGATCGGGATAACGGGGACCAACGGGAAGACCACGACGTCATTCCTCATCGAGGCCATTTTGAGGAAAGCGGGATATAAGGTGGGGGTGATCGGGACGGTGGAGGCCAGGATCCAGGGAGCGGGAATCCCGCTAAAGCTTACGACGCCCGAATCGTCCGATCTGCAGGCGCTCCTGAGAAGAATGCTGGACGAAGGCGTCACCCACGTTGTGATGGAGGTATCTTCCCATTCGCTGGAGCTTTTTCGTGTCTACGGCTGCGAGTTCGACGTGGCGATATACACCAATCTTACGCACGATCACCTGGATTTCCACGAGAACATGCAGAATTATTTCAAGGCGAAGCTTAAGCTTTTCGAGAAACTCGGCAAAGGCCACAAGAAGGAAGTGACCGGCATCGTGAACGTGGACGATCCTTACGGCAAGAAAGTGATGACATATATAGACGGCAACATCCTGACGTACGGGGCGATAAACAACGCGACCTTAACGATGTCGAACATCGAGACGACGCTCGACAGGATGAGCTTTGACGCGGCGACATTCGACGACAAGTTCAAGATCCACACCCCTTTGATCGGCGTCCATAACGCATACAATATAATGGCGGCCCTCCTCTGCGGGAAAGTCTTTGGAGTGCAATACAAGCGGATGAAAGAAGCCGTGGAGTCCGTCAACCATATCCCCGGAAGGTTCGAGAGGGTGAACGCGGGGCAGAAATTCCCGGTCATAGTCGATTTTGCGCATTCCCCGGATTCACTGACCAAGCTTCTTGAAACCATAAGGCCGCTGACGAGCGGGAAGTTGATACTGGTTTTCGGCTGCCCGGGCGACAGGGACCGTGCGAAGCGGCCCGTGATGGGGGACATCGCCATTAAGCTTGCTGATCTTGTGTTCCTTACGACCGACGACCCGCATTCCGAATCCCCGGAAAAGATCGTCAAGGAGATAGAAGAGGGGGTCATCAACGCCGGCGGCGTGATAGAGCAGAATTATTTCAGGATGGTCGACAGGAGGTCCGCCATCGAGAAAGCGCTGAAAATGGCGGGGAAGGACGACGTGGTGGTGCTGGCGGGCAGGGGGCATGAAAAGTTCCAGGATTTCAACGGGACCAGGGTCGAAATTGACGACAGGATTGTGGCTAGAGAAGTCTTAAAATAGCCCCCAATACTCCTAAGATAATATCAGGCGAAAGTGAAATTTTCCCTAAGATACACCGATAATACACCGGCTGAGAAACCAATTATTGATAAAGGAGAGGATGAACATGAGCATAACAATAGGGCAATATTCGTTGTCAGCAGCCGATGCAGAAAGGATCATCAGGGTAGCGAAGAGGCTGGACAGAAAGTGGAGCGAACTTTCTGCTGATGAAGAGTCGGAATTGACCCGTCAGGTGAACGGTTGCGGAGGGGATGTAAAGTGTGCGGAGGAATGCCTCAGAAGGATGCTTTTTAGCAGTGAGTTCGTCTCTCTCGCGGAGATCGCAAAGCTGAAAGGTATATCAATAGAGAAGTTAAGAGAGCAAACCGAGCTTGATCTGTCCGGCACAAATATATCTGATATCTCCGGTCTAAGGCAGCTTGGAAAATTAAAGAAGTTGTACTTGTCGAAGACGCGGGTCAGAGATATTACCCCGCTAAAGGGATTGAATGATCTGGAGGAATTATTCCTGGAAGGTTTAGGCATTTCGGATATTTCCGCTGTAAAGGTACTTAAAAAACTAAAGGCATTATCAATACGGGAGACTAATATCAAAGACATCAGTCCTTTAAAGGAACTCATCGGCTTACAAATTCTAAACTTTTCAGATACACGGGTACGGGACATCGCTGTTATAGGCGAGCTTCAGAACCTGAAGCAGCTCAAGTTAGAAGCTACAAAAGTCGAAGACCTAACGCCGCTGAAAGGGCTGATCGGGCTGGAGGAGCTCTCAATTGTTGGGACGAAGGTGACGGACATTTCAATGCTTAAGGATCTTGTGAACATGGTCGGCTTAAATATTTGGGATACAAATATCTCCGATATTAGCGTTATCAGGAGCATGAAAAACATGAAGATCATATCTATCGCCAATACAAATATTAAAGATGCTTCCGTCATTAAGCGATTTAAGAACCTTGAGGTTCTATGTGCGGCAGGATTGAAGCTTTCAGATTTTAACTTCTTAAAAGGTCTAAAACATCTGAGATCATTGAACTTAAGCCACACGAACATATCAGATATCTCATGTCTTGCAGGATTGCATAATATGGAGCAGTTAAGCCTTTGCCATACGAGCGTTTCAGATATTGGGCCTATTGGTGGTTTAAGTAAATTATCTCGCTTGAATCTGTTCCGCACAAAGGTGTCGGATGCATCTGTGCTGAAAGGTCTCAAGAACCTGAAAGATGCTGACCTGGGCTTGACCAAAGTACCATTCAGACAGATCCTTGAAATTAGAGCGGCTATTCCTTGCAACGACATTTATGCGAGTTGGGCTTATCGTAAAGACGTGGTAATTATTTTAGACAATAGAACTGAAAATGAAGAGCATTGGTGGTAGAGTTTATCGGTTTCTGACAAAAGAATAGAGGAACTCCTGCGCGTAGCCCGCAAATTTCCCGAAAAATGAAGCGTCCTTCCCTGGGAAATATTTGCGCATAACTCTTTCTATCCAGACATCCACGGGGAACGCTTCGTACTTGTTATAACCAAAAAGAAGTATGCAGTTCGCCACTTTCTTGCCAACGCCCTTGATCTTCATCAGGTAATCCATTGCCTTTGAGTAGGGCATTTTCGCGATCTTTTCAAGCTTGATCTCCTTCGAGCAAAGCTTCCGAATAGCATCATCCAGGAATTTGTCCCGAAAGCCAAGCCGGCAGCTGCTAAAGTCAGCACGGCAGCAGCCTTTGAAGTCCTTGAGCGTCGGGAATTGATGGTACTCCCTTCCTTCAAAAACGACTTTCCTGCCAAATCTTCTGCTCAGCTCGTTGACCATCCCGTTTATCCGCTTTATGTTGTTCTGGGAAGAAAGAATATAGCTGATGAGGCATTCAAAGGGCTCCTGTTTGACGATCCTTAAGCCCCAGAATTTCTTGAGGGCCAGTATCAGGATCCTGTTTGGCGGAAAAGTCATGATGACTTTCACGTAATCAAGGTCGAGATTGAAATATTCAGTGATGTCTTTTGCGGTCACTTTGCCGGAATATTCAAGCGTGCCGTCCTGCTGTTTGAGCTTGACCATCTTTCTGTTGATGAATCCGTACCACCAGCCCTGCCCGCCAACGGCCTGAGCCGAAGGCGATGGCAGGCGGGCCTCATGCTTGTACCAGCGGAAGACCTGCCCGCAGGACAGCGTGTGATCAAGGTTGAAATCTTTGACTTTGATGGTTTTCATTGTATCCAAGGGAAACCCCGCATTTAAATGCGGGGTATAACAATCCCGCCGATGATGTCTTTCAGGCTTTCGATCTTTTTGGCCGTCATATACTTCCTGATCCCTTCGGCCGCCATGACAGAAGCTTTCGGCTCGATGAAATTACCCGTGCCGATCTGGACGGCGGAAGCGCCTGCCAGAATGAACTCGATCGCGTCATCCGCCGTCAATATGCCTCCGATCCCGATCACCGGGATCTTGACGGTATTATATATATCGTTGACCATCCTGACCGCAATGGGCTTGATCGCCGGGCCGGAGAGCCCGCCGACACCCATCGAGAGCTTGGCCCTTCGATTGCTGACGTCTATAGCCATTCCCAGAACTGTGTTGATCGCCGATATCGCATCCGCACCGGCGTCCTCGGCCGCTTTCGCTATCACCTTGATATCGGTCACGTTCGGGGTCAATTTGACGATAACGGGTTTTGACGTCGCCGACTTGACCGCCTTGACAAGCTCCGCGGTCGCCGCAGGATCGATGCCAAAAGCCATGCAGCCTTTTTTCACGTTGGGGCAGGAGATGTTGACCTCGATCCCGTTGATGCGTTTTTCCTTGTCCAGGATCTTCGTGAGCTCAACGTATTCTTCGAGTGTCTCACCGGCGATATTGACGATAAGGGGGACCTTGAAGGCGCTTATGCACTTAATGTCCTTTGCGAGGAATCCCTCTACGCCCGCATTTTCAAGGCCGATCGTGTTAAGCATGCCCGACGGCGTTTCGCATATCCTGGGCGGAGGATTTCCTTCGCGGGGTTTGAGGGTCACGCTTTTTGTTATCAGTGCGCCCAGGTTATCGAGGTCCAGGAAGTCCGTGTAGTCGCAGCCGCACCCGAAAGTCCCGGAGGCGACCATGACGGGATTCTTGAGCTTGATGCCTGCGATCGTTATCGAGGTGTCTGTCATACGAGCTCCTCAATGTTAAAAACGGGCCCGTCCGAGCATACTTTCTGATATCCTGATCTGGTCTTTACCGTGCAGCCGAAGCACGCGCCCACGCCGCACGCCATCCATTCTTCAAGCGAGACCTGAACGGCTATCTTCGATCTTTTTGAGATATCTTTCAGCGCTTTTATCATAGACCGGGGGCCGCAGGCGAATATCTGCGTTTTTTCCGCCGAGAGCTCTTTTGACATCAGGTCTATGAGGACGTCGGACACCATGCCTTTTTCGCCGGACGAGCCGTCATCAGTAGACACGATCGTTTTGCATCCAAGGCCGGCAAAATCCCTTTTGAGAAGAACCGCTTCTTTGGTGTTCGCACCGATAAGGGCGTAGATCTTCTTTGCCTTTCCCTTGAGGTGCTGGGCAAGGGCGAGCAGGGGGGCAATACCTGCGCCGCCGCCTACGATCACCGCCGTAGGCCTTGATTTGTCCGGCTCAAAGCCTTTCCCGAGCGGCCCTATGATATCAACGCTGTCCCCGGCCTTGAGATTTGCCAGGAATTTCGTCCCTTTCCCTATGACCTTGAACATGATATCGAACGAGAGGTTCTTCCTGTCGATGCTGTTAAAGCTTATCGGGCGCCTCAGGAGCGGGTCGGTGGAAGTTCCGCACCTGATCATGACGAACTGGCCGGGTTGGGCGGCTTTTGATATCTTCGAAGCCTTGAGGGTTATCCTGAAATGTTCGGGGGCGACTTTCGCGGCCTTCAGCACTTTCGCGGTTTCCTGGTACTTCATTAAAGGTCTAATATACTATAAATACGGGTCAAAATCAATGTCATGGTGGGCAGTAGAGGGATTGAACCTCTGACCTCTTCGGTGTCAACGAAGCGTTCTACCACTGAACTAACTGCCCGAATTACATTAAAAAGGCGCGGGTGGGAATCGAACCCACGGATACCGATTTTGCAGACCGGTGCATTACCACTTTGCTACCGCGCCGCGACAAGCTAAAAAGCGGGAGACGGGATTCGAACCCGCGACCCTTTGCTTGGGAAGCAAAAGCTCTACCAGCTGAGCTACTCCCGCACGAAGGCTCATTTTACAGATGCGCTATCATTTCGTCAATCGTGACGAACGAATATCCCTTTTTCCTCAGCCCCGTGATTATCTTCGGCAGGGCGCTGACCATAGCCTCCCTGGATGTTCCGTTGTCGTGGAGCATGATAATGGTCCCGTTCCTTGTGTTCTTGAGTATCTTTGAGACCATATAGGGCTCATTTTTTTCGTGGTTCCAGTCAGCCACATCCAGCGTCCAAAGAACGATCCTGTAATCCATCAGTTCGGCTTCGGTGTAGAACCTCCAGTTCTCGAAACCGAAAGGCGGACGGAAAAGTCCGGTGGTCTTCCCGGTATATTTCTTGATAAGGGTGTTGGTCGAGGCAAGCTCGGCCTTGATCTTACCGATATCGGTCATCAGGCCGCTTGAGTGCGAAAAGGTGTGATTTCCTATCGAATGGCCTTCGAGCGCCTCCCTCATGAGAATATCCCAGTTCTTTTCAATATTTTTGCCAAGGACGAAGAAAGTGGCCTTGACCTCG
>CAZSXD010000050.1:0-7117 GCA_964611075.1 uncultured bacterium | reverse complement strand
GTGTTTTATTCCCTTTTTCTTTTTAGCGGTTTCTGCCATGTTCAATTACTCCTTTTTTGGCTCTTCCTTGCGCCCGGCGCCGACGGTCTTCCTCTTGCCTCTCTTTGTCCTGGCATTTGTTTTGGTCCGCTGGCCTCTCACAGGAAGCCCCTTCTTATGGCGGATGCCCCTGTAAGTGCCGATGTCGATCAGGCGCTTGATGCTGGTCTGGACATCTTTCCTGAGGTCGCCTTCAACGGGGTAATCCTTCAGGGCATCCCTGAGCATGACGACCTCGTTCTCGGTGAGGTCCTTCACCTTTTTGCCAAGGTCGATCTTGACCCGGCCGAGTATTCTCTTCGCGAGAGACCTCCCGATACCGTATATATATGTAAGAGCGATCTCCATCCTTTTATTTGAAGGCAGATCCACACCAACTATTCGAACCATTTTATAATGACCTCCTGACCTATCCCTGTCTTTGCTTGTGCTTGGGGTTCTTGCAGATTATCCGCACTTTCCCCTTGCGCCTGACCACCTTGCAGCTATCGCACATCCTCTTGACCGACGCTCTAACCTTCATATTGTCTACCTCCTCGAACCTATTTGATCCTGAAAATTATCCTTCCCCTGGTCAGATCGTAAGGCGATAACTCCACTTTCACCCTATCGCCCGGGAGGATCCTTATGAAATTCTTCCTTATTTTCCCGGAAACATGGGCAAGGATCACCTGGCCTGTCTCAAGCTTCACCCTGAAAAGCGCGTTGGGCAGCGCCTCCGTGACCTCGCCTTCAAGCTCTATGACATCCTTATCTTTTACCATATCATTCCCTCTCGCCTGCCCGCCGAAACTTCAGTGAAGGCGGGTCAATATCTCCGGCACACCTTTTGTCACAAGTATCGTATGCTCAAAATGAGCCGACAATCCGCCATCCGCCGTCACGATCGTCCAGCCGTCCGGGAGCGTACTTATCTCCGAGCCCCCCGTGTTCAGCATCGGCTCGATCGCAAGGGTCATTCCTGCCTTCAGCTCAATCCCCGTACCGCGCTTCCCGAAGTTCGGTATCAGCGGGTCCTCGTGGAGCGCTTTGCCCACCCCGTGCCCGTAAAGGTCCCTCACCACCGAAAACCCGTTGCGCGAAGCCTCTTCCTCGATCGCCGCAGAAATGTCGCCAAGGTGATTCCCCTCGCGCGCTTCGGCGATCCCTTTATACAAAGCGTTCCTCGCCGTATCCAATAGACGCTTAGTAGCCTTCGACACTTTCCCTACGGGGAAGGTCTGCGCATTGTCGCCGTAATAACCCTCAACTATGGTTCCGACATCTACCCCGACGATATCTCCCTCCTTCAGGATCCTCCCTGAAGGAAGGCCGTGCACAACTTCCTCATTGACGGACAGACAGGTAGAGAACCTGTAGCCCCTGTACCCCTTGAACCCGGGTAGGGCCCCTGCGCCGAGTATCATTCTCTCGGCCGCTTCATCCAGCTCCTTTGTAGAAACCCCGGGTCTTATGAGCTTCTTCAGGGAAGAAAGGGCCTCTGCCGCTATCCGACACGCCTTCTTTATCTTCCCTATTTCCGCGTCGGACTTGATCACCGTCATCTTCTTTAGACCGCTCTTAAAATGTCCTTGAACACGGCATCAACCGGCCTTGCGCCGTTGATATTCACGAGTTTCCCCGACCTCTTATAAAGGTCCATCAGAGGCCTGGTCTCCTTTTTGTAAACATCGAACCTCACCTTTATCGTAGACTCCGTGTCGTCATGCCTCTGATAAAGCTCGCCGCCGCAGATATCGCATACGCCCTCTTTCTTCGGCGGATTGAACGCCACATGATATACCGCGCCGCACTTCCTGCAGGAACGCCTTCCCGTCAGGCGCCTGAGTATCTCCTCAAGCGGGATGTCGATATACAGCACCTTACTGATATCGAACTTGATCTTCCTTAAAAGCCCTTCAAAAAGCTCCGCCTGCGCGAGCGTCCTTGGAAATCCGTCGACGACAAAACCGTTCGCGCTCTCAGGTTTTGTCATCGCCTCCTCGGCCACTTTTATCACAAGCTCATCCGGCACCAGCCTGCCGGCCTCAAGGTAC
This sequence comes from uncultured bacterium, assembly GCA_964611075.1. Classification (GTDB taxonomy): domain Bacteria; phylum Margulisbacteria; class WOR-1; order CAVSGV01; family CAVSGV01; genus CAZSXD01. The sequence continues at coordinate 5,042 of CAZSXD010000050.1, read as the reverse complement.
TGCTTGGCGACCTTTCCAGTCTCTGTCCCTTCCCTCACCGCCTCCCTCAGGAGGTCCCCCAGGGAAATATGGGGAAGCCCGAGCTTGGGGGCCAGGAGCTTCGCCTGCGTCCCCTTGCCCGATCCCGGAGGCCCCAGCAGGACGTAAACCGGTCCGCTCAAGTAAGCAGCCCTTCGTACTGCCTGGTGATAAGATGCGTCTCGATCTGTCTCACCAGATCGAGCGCGACCCCGACGACGATCAGAAGGGCCGTGCTTCCAAGGCCCTGGAACGACGTGATGTGCGTCACACCCTCGACTATTGTCGGTATTACCGCTATGACAGCGAGGAAAAGCGCTCCGATGAACGTGAGCCTGGTGACGACCGATTCAAGATAAATGGCCGTAGGTTCGCCGGGCCTGATCCCCATGATGAACCCGCCGTATTTCTTGATGTTCTCGGCCAGGTCCTTCGGATTGAACGTGATCGCCGTGTAAAAATACGTGAAAAAGAAGATCAGGAGGAAGTAAAACACCATGTAAAGCGACTTTGACGGCGAAAGCTGCTGGGCGATCCACTGCATGAACGGCAGCGGAATGAACTGTGCTATCGTCGCCGGGAAAAGAAGCACGCTGGATGCAAAGATGATCGGGATGACCCCGCCCTGGTTGAGCCTCAGAGGAATGTAAGTGCTCTGTCCGCCGTAGACCTTTCGCCCTATTATCCTCTTCGCATACTGGACGGGTATCCTTCTCTGCGCCTCGCTGATGACGACTATCGAGATTATCATGAGCACGAACACGGCGAGGAGCACGACCACGCCGATAAAGCTGGCCCCTCCTTTCAGCAGCATCATGGTCTGCTGGATATACATCGGGATCCTGGAAACGATGCCGATGAATATTATGAGCGACGCGCCGTTGCCGATGCCGCGCTCCGTTATGAGCTCGCCTATCCACATGACGAGCGTTGTTCCCGCAGTGAGTATCACCATCGTCGAGACGAGGAACAGAAGAAAACCGTAGCCCGGGAGAAGGACGCCTTTCAGCCAGAAAGACATGCCGAAGGCCTGTATGAACGAGAGGCCGACCGTCAGGAACCTTGTGTACTGTGCTATCTGTTTCCTGCCGGAATCCCCTTCCTTCGCCAGCTGTTCAAGCTGCGGGATCACAGCGGTCAGCAGCTGGAAGATGATGGACGCGTTGATATAAGGTATTATCCCCATCGCGAAGATCGAGAATTTGACCAGCGCTCCCCCCGTGAAAAGGTCCAGGAAATTGAGAAGGTTCCCCTGCCCGAACATGGAAGCAAGCCTCGCGTTATCCACCCCCGGTATGGGGATATGGACTCCCAGCCTGAAAATGACGATCATCCCTATGGTGAACAGGAATCTCTCCCTCAGGTCCTTGATATTGAATATGCCAGATACGGTGTTTAACAAAACAATCCCTCCAGAATCACTTCTTCTGCACTGTTACGGCCTTTCCGCCCGCGGCTTTTATCTTTTCGATCGCCCCGGCGCTGAAACGGTCCGCCTCGACGGTGAGCGGCTTGTTAATGCTGCCGTCGCCCAGGACCTTCAAAAGCTCGCCTTCGCCCATGAACCCTTCCTCTATCAGGGTCTTTTTATTGACCACGTCCTTGTATTTGTTCAGGTCGCCGACGTTTATTATGGCGTAATGCTTCTTGAACATGAGGTTCTTGAAGCCCTGCTCCTTCGGCAGCCTCCTGTATAAAGGCGTCTGGCCCCCTTCGAAACCCGGCCTTACTCCTCCGCCGGTCCTGGATTTCTGCCCCTTGTGGCCCCGGCCGGAGGTCTTGCCGTGGCCGGAACTGGTCCCTCTTCCGACCCTCACTCTTTTCTTTTTCGATCCAGGCGATGTTGCCAATTCGTTCATTTTCATCCTGCTTCACTCTCCTGTCGCACTACTGAACGGGCTGGACGAACTTGACGTCCAGTTTCTTGCCCCTTATCTCCGATTCCCTGTCAAGGACCTTGAGCTGCATCAGCGCCTCGATGGCGGCCCTTGCCGTATTGATGGGATTTGATGCCCCGATCGACTTGGCCACGGCGTCCGCGACACCTGCCAGCTCAAGAATGGTCCTTACAGCACCCCCGGCTATGACCCCGGTGCCTGACGGCGCGGGCCTTATTATGACCCTGGACGCGCCCGAGACCCCTTCCGTCTCGTGCGGTATGGTCATCCCGACCATCGTCACTTTGATCTGATGCTTCTTTGCGTCCTCGACGGATTTCCTTATCGCAGACGAGACCTCGTTGGCCTTGCCGACCCCGACACCGACGCTGCCCGCCATGTCGCCGACGACGACGACAGCACGGAAACCCAGCTTCTTCCCGCCCTTTACGACCTTGCAGATGCGTCTGATCTGGACCACTTTTTCCTTCTGGTTACTGTCTTCGTTGAATTTTTGTCTCATATTACCCCTTTTTAGAATTCAAGGCCTCCCTGCCTTGCTGCCTCGGCCAGCGCCGCCACGCGTCCGTGATAAAGATATCCCGATCTGTCGAACACGACCTTCTTGATGCCTTTCTCGATCGCCTTCTTGGCGATCTCAGTACCGATCTTTTTGGCGGCTTCAACGTTGTTCTTCGATCTCTTGCCTTTTTTGCCGGTTTTGGTGGACGCCGAGACCAGTGTTGCGCCCCTGTCGTCGTCAATGACCTGAACGTATATGTAGTTCAGGCTCCTGAAGACGGTAAGCCTGGGCCTTTCGGACGTTCCCTTGATCTTCTTTGTCAGCTTGCCTTTCATCTTATTTGGTCCCCGCTCCCGCGGCCTTTGCCGCCTTTCCGGCCTTCTTTTTCACGTACTCGCCGGCGTACTTGATGCCCTTAAGCTTGTAGGGCTCCACGGGCTTCGCGTTCTTTATATCCGCCGCGACGAGCCCGACAAGCTCTTTGTCTATACCCGAAACAACGACCTTTTCCTGCCCTTCCACCTTGAATTCTATCCCCTGAGGCGGTTCAAAAACGACCGGGTGGGAAAGCCCGACCTGCAATGAAAGTTTGGTCCCCTGTTTGCTCGCCCTGTAGCCGACGCCCGAAAGCTCCAGCCGCTTCTCGAAGCCTTTTGAAACGCCGACGACCATGTTGTTTATCAGCATCCTGAAAAGACCGTGAAGCGCCTTTTGAGCGTTCTCTTCGTTATTCCTCTTCATTGTCAGGCGCGAGCCCTCCAGGACAACGGTTATGCCGGGCGGAAGTTTCCTGGTGAGCGTTCCCTTGGGTCCTTTAACGCTTACGAGATCGCCTTCCACCTTGACCTCAACGCCTTGCGTCACTTCTATCGGGGACTTGCCAACTCTTGACATTTTACCGTTAACTCTCCTTTACCAGACCTTGCATATCACTTCTCCGCCCACGCCCAGCCTGCGCGCTTCGCTGTCCGCCATTATGCCCTTTGAGGTCGATATGATCGAGATGCCGAAGCCGCTGAGGACCTTCGGAAGCTCGTCCTTGCCCGCATAGATCCTTCTCCCCGGCGTGCTCACGCTCACGATGCGCGTGATGGCGTTCTTTTTCTTGGAGCCGTACTTGAGCGTGAGCCTTATTATCTTCCTGTTCCGCTTCGTGAGCTGCTCGACCTTGGACACGAAACCCTCTTGCTTAAGGATGTTCGCGATGTCGAATTTCATCCTTGATGTCGGGATGTCCACCGCTTCATCCCCCACTCTCGCGGCGTTCCTTATCCTGGTCAGCATGTCTCCTATCGAATCGGTAAGGTACATCATTGCCTCCTGTTCTTACCAGCTTGACTTGGTTATGCCGGGAAGCAGCCCCTCAAGGGCCATTTTCCTGAAGCATATCCTGCATATCCCGAACTTCCTCATGTAGCCGCGCGGCCGCCCGCAGATCTGGCACCTGTTGTGCTTCCTCACGCGGAACTTCGGTGTCTTTTTAGCCTTCAATATCATGCACTTTTTCGCCATTTTTCCCTACTTCCTGAAAGGAATGCCGATCAGGCTCAACAGCTCTCTGGCTTCTTCGTCCTTTGTGGCGGTCGTCTCTATCGTGATGTCCATTCCCCTGACCTTATCGACCTTGTCATAAACGATCTCCGGGAATATGAGCTGCTCCCTAATTCCCATCGTGTAATTGCCGTTGCCGTCAAATGACTTGGGATTTACGCCCTTGAAGTCCCTGATCTTCGGAAGACAGATGCTGACCAGCTTGTAAAGGAAATCGTACATCCTGTTGCCCCGGAGTGTCACTTTGCACCCGATGGCGATGTTCTCCTTAAGTTTAAAACCGGAGATGGCCTTTTTTGACTTAGTGATGAGAGGTCTTTGGCCGGTTATGTCCGCAAGCTCGGCGGAAGCGGCGTCCATTGCCTTCGGGTTCACAGTCACTTCTCCCACGCCCCTGTTCACGACGATCTTCTTCACCCGCGGGACCTGCATGATGTTCTTGTACCCGAATTTCTTCATCATTTCGGGCGCTATGTGCTTCCAGTATCTGTCCTTCAACGCGCTCATATTATTTTACCTTCTCCATAAGTTCGCCGCACGACGCGCATTTCCTCGCCGCTTTCCCCTCCACCTCGGTGAAACGCACCCGCACAGCTTCATTGCATTTAAGGCAGACCGGCATCACCTTGGAGGGATTGACGGCCATCGGCTTTTCGATTATGCCGCCCTGAAAGTTCTTTGACGGGCGCTGGTGCTTCTTCGCCACGTTCACTTTTTCCACGATGATGCCACCCTCCGAGACGCTTATCACTTTCCCCTTCTTGCCCTTGTCCTTCCCGGAAGTGACCATGACCGTATCGCCTTTCCTGATCCTTGCGCCCATCTTTACACTACCTCCGGAGCAAGGGAGATTATCTTCATGAAATTCCTTTCGCGCAGCTCCCTGGCGACGGGACCGAATATCCTGGTCCCCTTGGGATTGCCGTCCTTGGCGATTATCACGACGGCGTTGTCATCGAACCTCAGGTAACTCCCGTCATCGCGCCTGAAAGGTTTGCGCACCCTTACGACCACGGCGAGAGTGACCTCGCTCTTCTTGACGGTAAGGGTGCGCAAACCTTTCAGGCGCGATG
>CAZSXD010000049.1:0-7160 GCA_964611075.1 uncultured bacterium | reverse complement strand
AGGGGAGCCGTGACCATAGCGACGAACATGGCGGGACGCGGCACGGACATCGTTCTCGGCGAGGGAGTGCCGGCGATGGGAGGCCTTCACATAATAGGAACGGAAAGGCACGAATCAAGGAGGATAGACAATCAGCTGAGAGGGCGAAGCGGCCGCCAGGGGGATCAAGGCTCCTCAAGGTTCTATGTCGCCCTCGAGGACGACCTGATGAAGCTTTTCGGGAGCGACAGGATAGCGGGTGTGATGGAGCGGCTGGGTATGGAGGAGAACACCCCCATAGAGCACCCCCTGGTGACGAGGGCGATCGAGAACGCGCAGAAGAAAGTGGAGCAGTACCACTTCAGCATAAGGAAGCAGGTCCTTGAGTTCGACGACGTCATGAACAAGCAGAGGGAATCGATCTATTTGCTGAGGCGGCGGATCCTCGAGGTCAAGGACCTCAAGGAAAAGGTCTTTGAGATGATCGGCCAGCTGGTGAAGTCGTATGTCGACACGTTCATACCGGAAAAATCCGCCGAGCGGGACATTGACGGCCTGAAAAAAGCCGTCACGGAGGTCATCCCGCTGGACCTCAGTTCCGTGGACGGGCTGAAGGGCAAGCCGGACTTCGTGAACGCCCTGACCTCGGCGATCAAGCAGGCTTACGAGGCAAAGGAAAATTACGTCACTTCTCCGGCAATGAGAGAGATAGAAAAGCTGGTCATGCTGAAGGTCATCGACAATAAGTGGATCGAACACCTGCATAATATGGATGCGCTGAGGGAGGGGATCGGACTGCGGGCCTGGGGACAAAGGGACCCGCTCATTGAATATAAGATCGAGGGATATAAGATGTTCCAGGAGATGATGGAGCTTGCGCGTCAGGAGATAGTGAGCATGATATTCAGGGTGGAAGTGGTGAGGGAGGGTGAGGAAGAGAGGATCCTCAAGAAAAGAGAAGTGACCTACGGAGAGCCGGCCAGGGTCTCGCGGGCGGCCTCCGTGAGGAAAGGGGAAAAAGTCGGGCGCAACGAGCCATGCCCGTGCGGGAGCGGGAAAAAATACAAGAAATGCTGCGGAAAAGAAGTTTAATCCTGATCGCGGTCCTGTTGTTCGCGTCGCCGTGCTTTGCGGCGTACGTGCCGGGTCAGCTGTTCGTCAAGTTCAGGGCGGGCATCGTAAGCTCAGGCAACCGGATACAGACGGTTTCCCTGGAGGCGGCCCGGATAGATTCAAGCTCGATACGCGCGTTGAACGCCAAACACAGGGTCATCTCCTACAAACAGACCGTCAAAAAGGAGGTCAGGGTGAAGAAACTGCGTTCCGGAAAGACCGTGGTGCTTCCGGATCTCTCTAACATCTACCTGCTCGAACTGCCGAAGGATGTGGACATCATGGCCGCGGCGGAAGATTACCGGAAAGACCCTTCGGTCGAGTACGCATCCCCCAATTACATATACAAACTTTTCGTGGTGCCGCAGGACCCCGACTATATAGAGGACTATACCGTGACCCCCAACCAGTGGGGGTTATATAGGATAGGGCTCAGGCCCGTGGGAATCGGCGGATCTGCCTGGGATTATGCAAGGGGGACGTCCGAGGTGAAGGTGGCGGTCATAGACACGGGCATTAATTATTTCCACGAAGAATTGAAGAACAGGGTGAATTCCGCCGAAGGCTGGGATTTTGTGAACAACGATGCTTACGCGCTTGACGATTTCGGCCACGGCACGCACGTGGCGGGGATAATAGGCGCGGAAACGGACAATGCGGCGCTCCCGAACGGCCGCGGGATAGCCGGGGTGGACTGGTACTGCAGGCTGATTCCCATAAAGGCGTTCAATTCCGCCGGAGAAGGCAACACCAGCGATATTTGCAATGCGCTGGATTGGGCGGCGGGGATCACGAGTACCACGAGTGCGGATGTTATCAATATGAGCTTCGGCTCTTACTACAACGACCCTGTCATGCACAACCATATAACCAGCGCGTGGTCGGCGGGTTGCGTCCTGGTGGCGGCGGCCGGGAATGAGAACACTTCTCTAAGGTCATATCCCGCAGGCTGGGATGAGGTCGTTGCGGTCGCCGCGACACGGTTCGATGACACGAAAGCAAGCTATTCAAATTTCGGCGATTGGGTGGACGTGTGCGCTCCCGGCGGCGATGACGGCACCGTGTATTTTGACTCCCCGCATGAGATATTCAGCACTTACTATAACCCGGCCTCTCCCGCGAATGATACCTACAGGTTCCTGGAAGGCACTTCCATGGCGACACCTTTCGTATCGGGCGCCTGCGCGCTCATCATATCAAAGTATCCCAGTGCTACAAACAGTGATGTTGTTGATCTTTTGAAGACCTTTACGAAGAACATAGATGCCAAGAACCCGGGCTATGTGGGTCTTCTGGGAGCCGGGAGGATCATTGCGATAGCCCCTTTCTTCGGGAGCCTTGAGAAAGCGGGCCTGAACAGGAAAGGATGGGAGGAGGGGGAAATGTACGGAGTGGTCCCGATAATAGGGTCCGCCACCGGCGAGGGTTTTCGGAGATACAGGGTGGAGGTCAGGGGCGAAAAGGGCAACACATCATGGACCACGCTGGAGGATACTGACCAGCCCAAATACAAGGATACTATCGCGACATTCGATTCAACGGGGAGCGATGACAGTTATACTTTCAGGATCCTCGTAACAGGGGTCGTGACGGTGGACGGCGTAATAACCACTGCGACCATTGAGGACACGCTCTTGGTGAAGGCGGGGTCCAAGCTGGACCCTCTCATAATCGGGCGCGCTGATTACGGGCCGAACCCCTTCAATCCGCGCAAGGGGTCGATAATGATCAAGTATGACCTTAACAGGAATTCCGACACATACATCTATTTCTACAATGTTGCGGGACAACTGATATGCAGAAAGTTCTACGGATGGTCTTCGGTGGGAGGAGCGCAGGGGACGAACCGGGTCTACTGGGACGGCCGGGATGATTACGGCGACGTGGTCGCGAACGGCGTTTACCTGTTCAAGGTGGTCTCCGAGGACCGCGTCATCGGGAAAGGGAAGATAATAGTATTAAAATAATATGCTGCAGGACGTAAAGAACGAACTCGCAAGGATCGAAGGGAAGCTGAAGGACCTCTCCAGGATGGTCGACATCGCAAAGAAAGAGTCGGACCTGAAAGCACTTGAAAAGAGGACTTCCGAAACCGACCTCTGGAGCGATCCCGGCAAGGCGAAAAGCATATTTCAGCAGCTCAAGGGACTGGAAGCCCAGATAGCCCTTTACAGGGGACTGACATCAAGGGTGGACGACTTCCGGATCCTTCTTGAGACCGCGATCGAAGAAGGGGCTGAATCCGAGGAGGGGGACCTGAGGAAGGAACTGGACCTGATAACCAGAGAGATCGTAAAACTTGAACTGTCGACCCTGCTTGGCGGCGAATACGACGCGAACAACGCGATACTCGCGATAAATGCGGGGACGGGCGGCACCGACGCCCAGGACTGTGCGGAGATACTCCTGCGGATGTATTCGAGGTGGGCCGAAAGCAAGGGGTACCAGGTGGAGATAGCCGACATGTCGTACGGCGAAGCGGCGGGCATTAAGGGCGCCACGGTGATAATCTCGGGCCAGTACGCTTACGGCTATTTGAAGGCAGAGAAGGGCATTCACCGCCTGGTGAGGATGTCCCCGTTCAACGCCGACGGCAAGAGGCACACCTCGTTCGCATCGGTCGAGGTCATCCCTGAAATATCGGAGGACATCAAGGTGGAGATAGATCCGGCCGACCTGAGGGTAGACACTTACAGGGCAGGCGGACCGGGTGGCCAGAACGTCAACAAGGTAAGTTCTGCGGTCCGCATAACGCATGTCCCTACGGGAGCGGTCGCACAGAGCCAGACGGACCGTTCCCAGCACAGCAACCGCGAAAAAGCGATGAAGATACTGAAGGCGAAGCTTTACGAGATGATGCTGGAAGAGCACAAGGAGAAGATCGAGGAATTAAGGGGGCAGAGGAAGGAGATAGGCTGGGGCAACCAGATACGCTCCTATGTTTTCGCTCCGTACACCCTCGTGAAAGACCACAGGACGAACGTGGAAACAAGCAGCGTGCAGAAGGTGATCGACGGCGACATAGACATTTTCATCGAGGCATATTTGAAAGGTGGGAAAAATGAAAGATAAAAAGGTCCTTCTGGTCCTGATGTTCACGCTTATTATCGGGGTCGCGGCATCCGCTTATGTCTGCTACTGGAGGATAAACGTGGAGGGGGATAACCGCGTTGCGGAGCTTGCTATCGATTTCAGCGATGTTGAGCGTCTGGCGACTTTCAGCGGCATCGGCATAAATGAAGTTCTGGCCGGGCTCAGATCATCCGGCGCCACATCGGTCGCGCTGACGGAGGACCTGGCCGGCAGCACCGACGTGAACTTCCTGTCCGGTGTGGACCCCAAGAAGATCGACCTTTATGTCGCAAGCAAGGGGTTTTCAGCCTGGAAGATCGGCATCATCAGAGGTGCGGGGCTTCGCGTCATCCCGAGGAGCAGGAACATCTTCAGCCAGGACGAGCGTACTATATCATCAAAGCTGGCGGAGATATCAGATTTTGACACGGTCATTTTTGCCGAAGAGGAGGTCCTCGGCTACCCGAACCATTTGAAGGTCGTTGCCGACGGTCTTGCGTCGAGGAATATCAGATACGGCTATATAGAGTTCGGAAAACAACTTGGCGACTCGGGGCTCTCTTCTTACAGCGGGACAAACATCGTGAAGGTCCACAGCATAGCGATGGATGAAATGGAGAACCTGAAGGTGGCGGAGATGACGGAGCGATTCATGCGGGCGGTAAGGGAAAGGAACATCCGCCTCCTTTATGTGCACCTTCTTCAATATCCCGACCGCGGCATGAGCCTGCTCGAGACGAACCAGGCTTTCATTGACAGGATCTCAGCGTCGCTTGTGATCGCGGGCTTCTCTCTTGGCCGGGCATCCGGCCCGTCGGACATGAAGGTCGGTCCAGGTGCAAAGGCTTTGATCGGGTTGGGCGTCGGGAGCGGGATCGTGCTTATACTAAGCTACTTTATGCATGTGGACCTTGTCTATTGCCTGATAATCATCATGCTTGCTTCCCTGATCCCGTCCGTAAAAATGCTGGCGCTGATATCCGCGATAGTATTCCCGGTCTACGCGGTCATTTCAGCTTTTCCCGCAAAGCGCAATACGCTGCGCGCAGGGCTGATGTCCGACGTCATCCTGAACGTCTGTTCGATCGCCGGGATCACTCTGCTAGGGGGTGTATTCATAGCAGCGCTCCTTGTGGGGCCCAAGTTCATGCTCGGCGTGGATTCATTCTCCGGCGTGAAGATCGCCTTTGTTCTTCCCGTCATGATCATTGCCGGATATTTTTTCCTGAGGGATGAGCACGGCGCCATAGATCTCAAGAATTCGATCGCGAAGCTGGAGGAGCTCATGAGCATCAAGGTGACCTTTCTTCATGTGGCGGTCCTTGCCGCCGCGGCCGCGGCAGCGGCCATTATGATCCTCAGGAGCGGCAACTTCGGCCTGCCGGTCCCGGGATTCGAGAAGTTCGCAAGAGCTTTACTTGAGAACTCGCTTTCCATACGGCCGAGGACCAAGGAGTTCCTGATAGGCTACCCTGCGCTCGTCATCGCATCCTTCTATTATTTCCGGGGGCATTCCAGATGGCTCTGGCTCTTCCTCGCTGCAGGCACGCTTGCGCCGGTCACTCTCATAAATTCTTTCTGTCACACGCACACGCCTCTGATGATCTCTATCACGCGCTCGTGCATAGGTTTGGTACTGGGGATCGCTATCGGGCTTGCGGTTTACGGCGCGTATCTGGCGGGTTTGAAACTGTACCATAAATTAGCTAAATGAGGATCCTTTTAGCGGGATACTACGGGTGCGGCAATGTCGGGGATGAAGCCCTGCTTCAGGTTCTCCTTACGGAATTGCGCTCAAAGTTCCCCGCCGAGATCACGGTGCTCTCGCAAAACCCTGCATCGACCTCCAGGCATCACGGCGTTCACTCCGTAAACAAGTTCTTCTTTTTTGACGTCCTCAGGTCCTTAAGGTCCTGCGACGCTCTTGTCTTCGGCGGGGGCGGTCTGTTGCAGGACGCCACGAGCCGCAGGAGCCTTTTATATTACGCGGGCCTGATCAGGCTTGCGAAGTTCTTCGGGAAGAAGGTCATCCTTCTGGCGCAGGGCATAGGGCCTCTGAAAAATAAAAAGCCGCTTAAGAACATTCTTTCTCATATCGATCTCCTGACGGTCCGGGATGAATCGTCGCTTAAGGAACTGAAGGAGATCGGGGCTGTTCCAAGAAGGACGGTGCTCACGGCTGACCTCGCTTTCCTTCTTGAACCGGAGGCGGTTGAAAAAGAGGACGGGCGCAGCATAGGTGTATCTCTGCGGAAGACCGGGAAGCCCTTTGACGCATCGGCGGTCGCGAAACTCTGCGATCATCTTGTCAGGGATAAGGGTTTCAGGATAGTTTTCATTCCGTTCCATGCGGATGACATTGAAGCGATCAACAGGGTCAAGAACTCGATGACAGAAAGTTCGAAAGTCCTTTCCGACATACCGTCGCCGTCACGGATGCTGGGCGTAATTTCCAACCTTGATGTGCTGATAGGCATGAGGCTTCATTCACTGATATTCGCGGCAAAAGCGGGCGTGCCGGCATTGGGACTGTCTTACGATCCGAAAGTTTCAAGCTTTCAGCGGTCCGTTGACATGCCCTTTGTCGATATCGGCCGTCTCAACCTTGAAGAGTTGATCAGGGCAGCTGACGCTGTTGTGGAGAACAGGCCCCGCGGCGTGCCGGAGCTCACGGCCGCAGCGCGCAGGAACATCGATCTTCTTTTAGAGGCCCTTGCGAATGACAGGATAGACTTCCTCGGCGTCGAGGTCGGCAATGTCTCGATGAAGGAGGCCTTCGCGAATGCGGAAGCTTTCATCGACTCGAAGCAGCCGCATTTGATCGTTACGCCGAATCCGGAGATGATAATCGCTTCGGAAAACGACGTTGAGCTCCGTCATATCATCAATAGCGCAAGCCTTGCTCCCGCGGACGGGGTGGGACTGATGATCGCAGCAAGGCTTCTGGGCAAAAAATTCAAGCAAAGAGTGCCCGGCATAGATCTGATGTATCGGAT
>CAZSXD010000048.1:0-7324 GCA_964611075.1 uncultured bacterium | reverse complement strand
TTTTCATGGTCTCTCCGGCTATCCTTACGATAAGGTCCTTCTGGGACTTAAGCTCGTTCACATGCCCCACAAGCGGGACCATTATTTCGGGAACGACCTTGATGCCTTCCTTCTTGAGCTCGCACGCGGCCTCGATTATGGCCTGGGCCTGCATCTCGGTTATTTCCGGATAAGCGATGCCGAGCCTGCAGCCGCGGTGGCCGAGCATGGGATTGAACTCGTGCAGGTCATCGACCCTTGCCAGGATCTTTGATTTCTCTTCGATCTTTGTTTTGTCGCCGCCCGTGGCTTTCAGCACCGCGATCTCGGACATCAGGTCCTCGCGCTTGGGCAGGAACTCGTGGAGAGGAGGATCAAGAAGCCTGATGGTAACGGGGAAGCCCTTCATTTCCTTGAAAAGGCCGATGAAATCGCTTTTCTGCATGGGCAGGAGCTTTGAAAGGGCTTTGCGCCTTTCCACTTCGTTGTTCGCCATGATCATGGCCACCATGTGGGGAAGCCTTTCTTCGGCAAAGAACATGTGCTCCGTCCTGCACAGCCCTATGCCTTCTGCGCCGAAGCCTCTTGCGACCTTGGCATCGTGCGGGATGTCGGCGTTCGCGCGGACCCCGATCTTCCTGAACGAATCGGCCCATCTCATTAACTCGCCGAATTCCCCGGATAGTGTCGGCTCGATAGTGGGGACCTGTCCGAGTATGACCTCGCCGGTCGAACCGTTGAGCGTTATCCAGTCGCCTTCTTTTATCGTGACATCCTTGATGGTGAATTTCCTGGCCTTTTCATCCACTCTTATCTCTTCGCAGCCTGCGACGCACGGCTTGCCCATGCCGCGGGCCACGACCGCCGCGTGGGACGTCATCCCGCCCCTGGCGGTGAGGATGCCCTGTGCGGCGTTCATGCCATGGATGTCGTCCGGGCAGGTCTCGTTCCTGACAAGAATGGTTTTCTCCTTGTCCCTTTTTGCCGCCTCGTCTGCTGTGAATACCGCAATGCCGGTCGCCGCTCCCGGTGACGCGGGGAGCCCCTTTGCGATTATTTTGATCTTCGCTTTCGGGTCGATTATGGGATGGAGCAGCTGGTCGAGCGATGCAGGATCGATCCTCAGCACTGCCTCTTCCTTTGTTATGAGCTCTTCCTTCACCATTTCCACGGCGATCCTCACCGCAGCGTGCGCTGTCCTCTTTCCCGTCCTGGTCTGGAGCATGTAAAGCTTGCCCTTCTGGATGGTGAACTCGAAGTCCTGTATGTCGCGGTAGTGCTTCTCAAGCTTTAATGTTATTGTCCTCAGCTGTTTGTAGACCGCGGGCATCTCTTTTTCCATGTCGGCGATGGGGTGGGGGGTCCTGATGCCGGCCACCACGTCTTCGCCCTGGGCGTTTGTCAGGTACTCGCCGTAGAACTTGTTCTCTCCCGTGCTGGGGTTCCTCGTGAAGCCGACCCCTGTTGCCGAGTCCTCGCCCATGTTGCCGAAGACCATCGCCTGCACGTTGACCGCCGTTCCGAGGTTGCTGGCGATATCATTGAGCTTCCTGTAGGTGATGGCGCGGGGATTGTTCCATGATTTGAATACCGCATCCCTTGCCATATCCAGCTGGATGTGCGCGTCCTGGGGGAACTCCTTGCCGGTCTGCTCTTTTATCAATGTTTTATAGGACTGTATAAGGTCCTGGAGGTCCTCCGACTCAAGTTCCGTGTCAAGCTTTACGCCCAGTTGTTCTTTTTTATGGGTTATGACATGCTCGAACTCGTTCTTTTCAATGCCCATGACAACACCGCCGAACATCTGGATGAATCTCCTGTAGCAATCATAGGTAAACCTTTCGTTCTTTGTTTTTGTAATGAGGCCGTGGACCGTGTCATCATTGAGCCCCAGGTTGAGGATGGTGTCCATCATGCCCGGCATAGAGAACTTCGAGCCGCTTCGCACAGATACGAGGAGAGGGTTCTTCTGGTCGCCAAGCTTTGCCCCCATCGATTTTTCAAGTTTTTCAAGATTGAACTTCTGCTGCTTCACGACATCGGCGGGGACTTTGCTGCCTATTTTGTAAAAAATGTTGCAGACCTCGGTGGTGATGGTGAATCCCGAAGGAACAGGCACTCCCGAATTGGTCATTTCCGCAAGACCTGCACCTTTGCCTCCCAGGAGGTCCTTCATCTGTCCGTTGCCTTCGGCTTTGCCGTCGCCGAAGTAATAGACGTACTTTTTCGCTCCTTTTGATGATCTTTTGGGGCCGGAGCTCTTTTTTGCCTTTGCCATAGGATTGATCACCTTTCTAAAAATAAATTTTGTGAAAAACCTGTCTATTATACAATGGGGGTCAAGGTTTTGCGAGCATTATCCCCGCTCCAAAGAGATGCCGGAGGCCCTCCAGAGGCGGGCAGGCATTCATTTGGGGCCCGTCCCGAGGCGGCCGTACTTTATTAGATAATTGCCAATAATCAACCTTATGTTAAGTTAACTTGAGAGATGAGGGGCTCCGCCCTTCCATGGTCAATAAGTCTGAAATCACACTTCCTCTCCTATCCTGCCCATTTTCTTTCTGCAGCGAAAGAAAATGGGGAAAGAACGCCGGCAGGGGCGCGCCCCTGCACCCCACGGCCTAAACTCGCCTTCTCGGCCTTCGGCCTCGCTCGGCTCAAACAGTAGGCCTAACAAGGAAGGATGCACATTAGAAAGGAACAAAGCTGGCTTTCTTATTTCCGACCATTCTTCCGTCACATAAGGCACCAAGTGCACGTTTTTCAGAAATATAGACAGGTTCAGGCAGTGCGGCCAGCCAATCTGAAAAACTTGACTTTTTCTTGTTACTTCTTTTGTGTCAAGACAAAAGAAGTAAGAGAGAAACTGTGTGGGGAAGTCTTCTTTACATAAGGTTGATTAAAAGACGTGGAAAGCGATAAGGTCAAAAGAAAAGTATTTAGGTGGTAAGCATTATCCCCGTGCCGAATCTTCCTGTTGGATTTGATGCCCTCGCCGAAAAGAATTTGTCTGAATTGCATTTGGTGCAAACCTTCGAAATCTGAATGTTCTTTGCTCGAATGCCCATAACTTTGAGTTGCTCGATGTTCTCTTTTTGAAGATCAAGCTTCACTTTGCCCTTAAGTCCGAATTTCCGGGAAACTTCCGGCCCCACCTCATAGCAGCACGGGCCGATCGAAGGGCCGATACCTACCTTGATGTTTTTCGGCGTGGAACCGAGCTTTTTCATGGCTTTAACGGTCTTCGCGGCGACATTGAGCGCGGTGCTTCTCCAGCCGGCATGAGCGGCAGCAATGACTTTCGCGGCAGGGTCATAGAAGAGAAGGGGAACACAGTCCGCGGTCCTCACCATCAGGCAAAGGTTCGAAGACTTAGTGACCAATGCGTCTGCGCCCCGAATTTCCTTGCCGGCGGACATTGAATTGACGATCGCGACCTTGCTGCCATGCATCTGTCTTGCGGTGACAAGACGGTTGAATTCAAATCCTACGGCTTTCGCTATAGCCTTTCGATTCGCTGTGACTTTCGATGGGTCGTCTCCGCAGTGATAGCCAATGTTGCCGGCTTGTCTGGTCGAAACAAAGGCAAGGACGCCTTTTCCGAATTTGAAAGGTTTAAGATACTTTGCTGCCATTGGTTACATTATTCGTCAGGGTCCCGATCCCTTCTATCTCCACCTCGACCATATCGCCTACCTGCAAAGGCCCGACCCCCGGCGGTGTTCCTGTGATGATTATATCACCCGGCAGGAGAGTCATTACGCCTGATACGAACGAAACAAGCTCAAAAACATCGAATATCATGTTCTTTGTGTTCGAGTCCTGCTTGAGCTTTCCGTTCACCCGGGTCTGAATTTTGAGATTTGTCGGATCAACGTTTGAAACTATCTTCGGCCCGAGAGGGCAGAAAGTATCGAACGACTTAGCCCTTGTCCACTGGCCGTCGAGGTTCTGCAGGTCGCGTGCGGTGACGTCGTTGGCGCATGTGTATCCCTTGATATGCTTTGCCGCATCAGCTTTCGAGACTTTCCTGCATTTATCTTTGATCACGATCGCAAGCTCGCCTTCGTAGTGAAGGTTCTTCGTCTGCGGGGGGTAGATTATCGGGTCGCCGCTGCCGATCACCGAAGTCGACGGCTTCATGAACAGGATCGGGCTCTTCGGGACCGGCATGTTCAATTCCTTCGCGTGGTCGTGGTAATTAAGGCCTATTGCGATTATCTTGGTTGGTTTGAACATAATTAAAAAAATGGAGCCGGGGAGGATCGAACTCCCGACCTCTTGACTGCCAGTCAAGCGTTCTCCCAGCTGAACTACGGCCCCCTAAATATGATAAGTTATCCCGGACCTGCCCCATATCTCTTCGAGCGAATATTTTTTGCGTTCTTCAGGCCCCATAATATGAACGATAATGGTCCCGAGGTCAAGTATCAGCCAGTTGCTCTCGGGTTTTCCCTGCCAGTTCGGCGTTCTTATGCCCGCCTTCGCCAGGTCGTCGTCCACCGCCCTTGCCAGGGCCCTTGTCTGGGGGCCTGATAGGGATGTGGCTATGATCATGTGTTCACCAACGGAGGAGAATTTTGAAATATCTATGACGTTTATGTTCTCCGCTTTTTTGTTCTCAAGAGAGCGGACCACGGAATCGAGGATATTTTTAGCGCCCGGCTTCTTCCTAGCTATTTGTGCGCCTCCATTTCGCCGGCCTCAAAGGCTTGAGATACGAGGAAGCGAGCCTCTCCACCTCGGCGATGTTGGGCCTGAGGTAGAAGACATTGTCGATCATTATCGGATCGCCGGGGAGGCTGGCGGTCCTGATGTTCCCGATGTCGAACGACTGCCGCATCGCCAGCGAAAAGCCGAGGACCTGGCGGACGTTCATGTTGGTCTCCACGTTCGAGAGCAGTGAAAGTATGACCTTCGGCGCGGAGAGCACGTTCTTCTTCGTGATTATCCTGTTGGCCAGCGCCTGGACGAATTTCTGCTGGCGCAGGATCCTCCCCATATCCCCCTCCGCATCGTGCCTGAACCGGACGTACCCCAGGGCCTGCCTGCCGTTAAGGTGCTGGAGGCCCGGATAAAGGTCCACGAAAAGCCCGCCGGCGTAATCCACGTAGTACATCCTTTTTTCGACGTTGATGGTGAGGCCGCCGAGAGTGTCGATTATCTTCGCGAGGCCGTCCATATTGATCGCCACGGTGAACGGGATCTTGATGCCGAAGAGATCCTCGAGGGTCCTCTTTGTCAGCTTCATGCCCCCGTAAGCGAAAGAATGGTTGACCTTCGTGAGGCCTATGCCTGGAACGTTCACTATCGTGTCCCGGGGGATCGAGACGACGGAAACGCTCCTGTCGTTCGGCGATACCCGCACCACCATTATGGTATCCGACCGGTGGGAGCCGCCGGCCCTGTCCAGGCCTATGACGAGTATGTTCGCTTCGCCTATGAAAGGGGAGGAGGACATCATCGTGAGGAAGGCCTCGACCAGCGCGAACCTGGAGAACACGGCGACCGTCAGGCCGAAGAATATCGAGGATGTAACGGCGAATACCAGGAAGCCGGCCAGGAACAGGGTCTTTTTTGATATCCCGGATTTCCTGCGATGTACAACGTGACGACGGAACTCCCTCTCCCTCCCGCTGGAAGCCAGGAGCTTCATGAGGCTTTTGTTCAATTTGATAAGGTGAAGCTGCCTATTTCTTTTTACCATGTTTTAACAGGTAATGATTTCTCACCTCGTAAGTCCTTGGATGCACGGGAACGCCCTTTCCCAACAGGTATTTTATCGTGGAAGTGGCTATCTCCGCAATAGCCAGATCGATATTCGATGCGGCGAGCTTTCGCGCTTTTTTCACCCCCCTGTGGGCCCTTCCTTCCTCGATGTGGTCAGCCACATAAACGATCTTGTCGAGAATGTGCATGTCCGTGCTTCCGAGGGTATGGAGCCTGATGGCCCGCAGTATTAAGGGGTCTTTTATGCCGAACCGTTCCCTTGCTATGCGCGCGGAGAGCTGTGCGTGAAGGAGCTTCGGCTCAAGGCGTGAAACGGGATCGATCTTCATTTTCAGTCTTTGCGCGGCTTTGAGGAGGGCGGGCCTGTCCATGTACCTTGAAACGTCATGCAAGAGCCCTGCAACGCTGGCTTTTTTCAGGTTCACTTTGTGGAATCTTGAAAGGCGAATGACCGTATCCCTGACCCTTAAAGAGTGCCTGAAACGCGAAGGGTCCAGGATCCCTCTCAGCTTCTTGATTATCTTTGCTTCATCCATTATTGATCGGATGTAGACGGCTGTTCCTGCGATCTTCCCGTTTTGGGACGCGCTTCATTGACGATGATGGCCCTTCCGCCGAGAGAAAAGCCGCTCATGGCTTTTATCATTTTTCCGGCGTCGGCATCCTCGACTTCTACGAAGCCGAACCCGCGGGACCTGCCCGTTTCCCTTTCGGTGACGATCCTCGAGGATATTACCTGGCCGTGTGCCTCAAAGGCGGTGGTCAGCTCCTGCTCGGAGATCGTCCACGGCAAATTCCCCACGTACAAAGTCTTTGACACTTGCTATGTTCACCCCCTCATTCCTCTGAATATGTCCATAGAAACCTTAAAGTATCCTATTTTCCTTGTCAAGGGTATATTTAGAAATTATAATGGTCCGGATATGAAAAAATATGCCGTGGTCCTCGCTGCAGGGAAGGGTGTCCGGATGAGATCCGACCTGCCCAAGGTCTCCCATCCGCTTTTCGGCAAGCCGATGATAGTGTGGGTGCTTGAGGCCCTGCAGGGATCGGGACTTGACGGGGTCTTCGTTGTCGTGGGCTACAGGGCCGGCGTGGTGAAGGGGGAATGCGAGGGCTTTGACGTGACCTTCGTCGAACAGAAGGAGCAGCTCGGCACCGGCCACGCGGTAATTCAGGCTCAGCCGTACATCGCTAAAGGCTCGACCGTGCTCGTCCTGAACGGTGACGTGCCGATGATAAAGAAGTCGACGCTCAAGAAACTGATGGATTTCCATGCCGCTAGAGGTGCTTCCGCGACGGTCCTGACAGCCGTCGTAGATGACCCCTCCTCATACGGCAGGATAGTGAGAACGCAGGACGGACGCATCCAGAGGATAGTGGAGCAGAAGGACGCAGGTGATGTGGAGCTTGAGATCCGCGAGGTCAACACCGGGACCTATTGTTTCGATTCGGACCGTCTTTTTGCGGCTTTGAGCGAGATCAGACCCGAAAATGTCCAGAAGGAATATTACCTGACCGACGTGATCGGCATAATGACCGGCAAGGGTCTGCCAGTTCTCGCCTTTCCCGCGGACGATCCGGCCGACTGCCTGCTCGATCTCGTCTTTTCGCT
>CAZSXD010000047.1:0-7338 GCA_964611075.1 uncultured bacterium | reverse complement strand
AATATTCACGCGCGGTTAGATGGGCAAAAGAAGCGGGGCTTCGCAATATACTGATCCAGGAGCTTGAAAGTTCAGACGTTTTCCTTCCCGACTTTGAGAGAGCGGACCCGTTCAAATAGCTCGTCCGTCACGGCCTTATAAACGTCATACGCAATCTCCGTCCGCTTTTTATCAATATATTCCTCCATATAAATCGGCTTGCCAAAAGAAACAGAGATTTTTGCGGGCTTCGGGAAGAACTTCCCGGGCGGCATTGCCTTGAAAGTCCCGTCGATATACACGGGTACTATCGGAGCGCCTGTTTCAACCGCCAATAGACCCACCCCGACCCTGAAGGGAAGGAGTTCTCCGGTATCGGTCCTTGTGCCCTCAGGATTTATATAGACTGATCTGCCAAGCTTTAACACCTTCACCGCGGCCCTCAATGCGGGGAAGAAATCCTCCACAGTGTCGATCCTCAGCGCGTTTGCGCCGATCTTAATGAAGATTTGCGCGACCGGTCTGTCATAATAATATTTGGTTGCAAGGGTATAAAGCATCTCCCTTCTTTTTCTGCCGACAGCATAAGACACCATGGTCTGGTCCAATGCACTTGCGTGATTCGGAGCAAGGATATAAGGCGGGCTCTTGGGGATATTTTCAATCCCATACACTTTAACTCTAAAGTAAACCCTGCAAAGGAGATCGATGACAGCAAAAAACAAAGGCCTGAAAATTTCAAGCCATGACCCGAAGTTCTTTAAGAAACTCTCAGATACAGGCTCATCAAGCCTTAAAAGTTTTCTCCAGTAATCTGACGTGTCCTCGCCCATATTTAATTAACCCCGTAAAGTTTTCTTTTCAATTAATTCTTTCGCAACCTTTATTATATCGTTCAATGTTTTTATCTCTCTTACTATTTCCTCGGGGATATCAAGGCCGTATTTTTTGTCAAGCCCCGCGAGTATTTCCACCCCTAAAAGTGAATCAATGCCGTATTCGGTAAAAATATTAGCGTCCGGTCTGATTTTCTCTTCGGGAACTTTTATGATCCTGGCGACCAAAGACCTGACTTCCTCTTCTATCTCTGCCAAATCGATTCCATCTCCTTTCTCACCTCGAAGCGTTTGATCTTCCGCGTGGAAGTCTTCGGGAAATCCGTGGATCTGACATCGAAACCCGAGATGCGTTTGTGCATGGGGAGCTTCTCGTTGAGCCTGCCTATCGCCTCGAATATCGCGTCATGGACCGATGACTCGCTGGCGGAAAGTCCGAGCTTCTCGAAGTATTCAATGTTAGGCGTTACGACCGCAAAGACCTCCTCCGACCCTTTCCTCACCCCCGACCCGACCTTTCTCCCTATGACACACGACTCTTTTATGTAAGGTATCTTGCCGAGCTCGAACTCGATCTCGTCAGGGTACACATTGAGGCCGGAGCTTGAAATGATCACGTCCTTTATGCGCCCGACAATGTAAAGGTAGCCGTCCCTGTCGAACTTTCCCGTATCCCCGGTATAAAGCCATCCGTCCTTCAGGACCTTGTCGGTCTCTTCCTTCATCTTGAAATATCCCAGCATTATGTTCGGCCCCTTCGCCACTATCTCCCCGTTCTCAAGCCTGACGCTGACAGTGGGTATGGGCCGTCCCACGGACCCGAACCTGTTGCTTTTCAGGCTGTTCGCCGCAATGACGGGAGATGATTCAGTCAAGCCGTATCCCTGTACGATGGTAAGTCCCATCCTGTCAAAAGCATGCAGGATATCCGGATTGATGGCGGCCCCCCCGCTCACCCAGAACCTGAAAGCACCGCCGAGCTTCCTGTGGACCGTGCCGAAAAAGAGCCGGCCGCAATCTACCCGGAACACGGCCTTGATCGCGCCGGAAAGCGCCATCAGGGAACTGAAAACAAACTTGAAGAGCGGCCCTTTTTCATCCACTTCCCTCAATATCCCGTCCAGGAAAAGCTGGTAAAGCATCGGCACCCCTATCAGGATGGTCGTTCTGGTATCGACCATGTTCTGGATAAGCTTGAATGACTTGAGCGATTCAGCATAGGTTGTCCCCGCACCGCAGTAGAAAGAGGCGAGCATCCCCATCGTTTCAAGCGTGTGGTGCAGCGGCAGCACAGAGAGAAGCCTGTCCGTCGGCCCGATCTCAAAAAGCGACACGGCGTTCAGCATGTTCGACATCAGGTTGCCGTGCGACAGCATTACCCCCTTCGGGATGCCCGTCGTGCCGGAGGTGTAAACGACCGCCGCAAGGTCATCGGGGAACACTTCAAACCCATCAAAACTTTCGGAAGAGCTTTTCAAAACCGGAATTTCGGCCTCCATGGAGATAAGTTTGAGGCCGCTCTTCCGCGCAACTTCATCGAACTTGTTCGAATGGATCAGGACTTTAGCCTCTGAGTGTTTGATTATCCCGATCAATTCATGCTCGGCGCCCAGGGAATCGAGAGGCACCGCCGCGGCGCCCATCGAGGTCACGGCAAGATAAGAGATCGGCCACTCGGGGCGGTTTTCGCCGATGACCGCCACTTTGTCGCCCTTCCCTATCCCGAGCAACTTTAGCTTTGCGCGCAAGGCGGAAGCGATCTTCCCGACTTCGCCGTAAGTGTATCCTTCATACTTCTTGTCTTTTCTCATCTGAAAGGCGGTGATGTCGCCGAAACGGGAGGAGCTGTTCGCAAGAAGCTGTTTTAAGGTCTTGTATTCCATGCGGCGTAGGATTATGGCTCATCGGACGCCAAATTTCAAGAAGTTTGACTTTTCACTGTTCATTTAGTATCATAATCTATCATGAATAAATTAAAATTAGGACTGCCCAAAGGGAGCCTTCAGGAATCGACTTTCGAGCTTTTCCGGAAGGCCGGCTTTAATATCAGATCGACCGCAAGGTCGTACTTCCCGTCCGTGGACGACGATGAGCTTGAGATAATGCTCATCCGCGCACAGGAGATGGCCAGGTATGTGGAACAAGGAGTTCTTGATGGAGGTCTTACAGGCAGTGATTGGTTAGAAGAAGTAAGCTTCAAAGGTGAAATCTTAGATCAACTTGTCTACGCAAAAGAGGGATTAAGGAAAGTAAGATGGGTGCTTGCGGCTCCTATTAATGGAAAAATAAACAGTGTTAAGGATTGTGAAGGAAAAAGAATTGCTACCGAACTAGTTGAGGTTACAAAAAGGTATTTTAAAAAGAATAATGTTAATGCCAAGATCGATTTCTCGTGGGGTGCCACCGAAGCGAAGCCGCCGGAGCTCGCGGACGCGATAGTCGAGCTTACAGAGACTGGCTCATCCCTCAAAGCCAACAACCTGAAGATCATCGATACTGTTCTTGAATCTGTAACAGTAATGATAGCAAATACTCAGTCAATAAAGGATCCGTGGAAAAGAGAAAAATTGGAGAATATACTTCTCCTTTTAAAAGGAGCTCTTACTGCGGAAATAATGGTAGGGCTTAAAATGAACGTCCCGAATTCCAGTCTGAAAGCGGTACTTGATATACTTCCCGCCCTGCAGAAACCGACAATCTCGCAGCTTTCCGATAATTCCTGGGTTGACGTTGATACGGTAGTAGATGAAAAGACCGTCAGGGACCTCATACCGAAGCTCAAAAAGGCCGGCGCGTCCGGCATAGTCGAGTACCCGCTCAACAAGGTGATCTACTGATGAACCTGGTCCCTTTCTTCGCTTCCTTCTTCATCATCGGTCTCGCTGAACTCGGCGACAAGACACAGCTGCTTGTCCTGGCGCTTGCCGCCAAATATCCCATGGAAAAGGTCATTTACGGCGTGGCGGCCGCCACCGCCCTGCTCATGCTCTTCGCGGTGCTGGTCGGCGAAGCGGTGCACAGGCTGATCCATCCTCTTTTCATATCGATACTGGCCGGCGCGTTCTTCATCATCTACGGCCTGATCATGATAAACTCCGCAAGACAGGGCGAGGAAGTCCATGAGGACAAGCCCGTCAAGGCAAAGGACCCTTTCCTGGTGGCTTTTGCTTCCATGTTCCTCGCTGAGCTCGGGGACAAGACCCAGCTTGCCACCTTTGCGATCGCTGCCAAGTACAGCGCACCTTTCCAGGTATGGCTGGGGGCGACGATCGGCATGATAGTGGTCAACCTTTTCGGGATAGCCATTGGGAACATCCTGCGGAATTACATGCCCGAAAAGGTCATGAACCTGCTTGCGGGGGTCATATTCATAGTCTTCGGCATGGTGACCTTCCTGGGGATCGTCTTTAGAGTCTAGTACTTGTCAGTGCTTTCAGGATCTTCTCCGTTTCGGCCCTTTCCCTTATCACATCGGCATTAGCGCTGTCCTTTGCCAGATATTTATCATACTCGGCTATCGAATCCTCATATCTTTTCATGTCCTTAAGTACCCGCGCCAGCTTCAGGTGATTCACCAGGTTGTCGGGGAATTTCTGAATGGCCTCCTCGTACCGCTTTTTCATGATAAGATTGATCCCCACAAGCGCATCGGTATTGAGAGGTTCCTCTTCAAGTATCCTGCGGTAAAGGGTCCCCGCTTCCGAATATTTGCTGTCGAAATAGAGCGCTTCTGCCAGATACTTGCGGAAGACGACCTTCTGGGGGCTGTCCTTTATGAGGGCGCGGAAGAAATTCTCGGCCTCCGTGTACCTGCCGCTGCATTTATAGATCTCGGCAAGGCTCAGATAGTTCAGCAGGTTCTCCGGATCGGAAAATATCTTGTTCTTATACTTGATGCTGTAAAAAGAATACATCGCCATCGCCGGCGTGTAATCGGTCCTTATTTCCCAGTCGTGGATCCTCCTCAATACGGTCTCCCTGTCCGGATCGGCGGGATCCACGAAAAGGATCTTATTGTATTCCTTGGCCGCTTCCCGCCACAGCGACATTTTGCTGTAGGCCATGCCGAGGTACTTGTTCACGCCTGCCGGGTTGGGGGACAGCTGCTCCGCACTCCTCAGCTCAAGGATGGCTTCGATGTAATTGCCTTTCTCATAGAACGACATCCCCGAATAGATATAGGCAGACGCCATTTTCTTTTCAACACAGCTGGCAGCGGATGCGAGAAGCAGTACCGCGATCGCCGAAGCGATGATAGATGGGTTTTTCCGCAGCATAGCGGTGACTATAATAACTGAATCATCCTGTCTATTGCAAGTTTTGCTTTTTTCGCGATGTCCGGCGGGACCGAGATCTCGAACTTTTCCTCTTCAAGCGACCATAGGACTTTTTCAAGCGTCGTCAATTTCATATTGGGACAAACGGCAAGAGTTGTGGCCGGGTAGAAAGATCTCCCGGGATTTTCTTTTTGCAAACGATAGATGATGCCGATCTCGGTGGCTATGATGAACTCTTTCGCATCCGAGGCCGCGACGAACTTCACCATTCCTTCGGTGGAGGCCACTTTATCGGCCATCTCTATCACCTTTGGCAGGCATTCCGGATGCGCCAGCACAAGCGCATGAGGATGCTTCCTTTTCGCTTCGATTATATGTTCCGGCAGTATCCTTACGTGAGCGGGGCAAAAACCGTTGAACAGGATGAGCTTCTTGCCCGTCACTTTTGCCACGTAATCACCGAGGTATTTGTCCGGGATGAAGATTATCTCCCTGTCCTTGAGCCTCTCGACGATCTTCACGGCGTTCGCGGACGTGCAGCAGTAATCCACTTCCGCTTTCACCGCGGCCGAGGTGTTCACATACGCGACAACGACGGCCCCCGGATGTTCGGACTTCAACTTCCTGACGTCTTCGGGAGTTATCATGTCGGCCATGGGGCATCCCGCATTGTCATCCGGCATGATCACTTTCTTGGCCGGCGAGATTATCTTCGCCGTTTCCGCCATGAAATGCACCCCGCAGAAAACGATCAGGTCGGCCGGCGTCCTTGATGCTTCCACCGAAAGGCCGAGCGAATCCCCCACGAAGTCCGCGATGTCCTGCACTTCCGGCAGCTGGTAATTATGCGCCAGTATCACCGCATTCTTCTCTTTCCGGAGCTTATTGATCTTCTCTATAATATTATTCATTCACATTTTGCCTTTTAAGCCTTAATGGCCCTATTGGCCTTGATGGCCTTTTTAATTATACCACCGCCGACCACAACATCTCCATTGTAGAAAACGACTGACTGGCCCGGCGTGATGGCGAACTGAGGAGCCTTAAATCGAACTTTCGCCCTGCCACCCGGCAGAGGCATTACCCTGGCTTCCGATTCAGGGTTCTTGTACCTTATCCTTGCCTTTATCTTCATCGGGCCGGTGATCTTTGGCCTGGAAATGAGGTTCAAATGGCTTGCGATCAAATCATCACCATAAACGTCACCCTTGCTCCCGACGACGATCCTGTTGGCTTTGGGCTCGATCTTTACCACGTATGACGGGGCTTCCCCGGCTATCCCAAGTCCCCTTCTCTGGCCGATCGTATATAATTGATAACCTTTATGCCTGCCGATCACTTTGCCGTTAACATCCACAATATCGCCCGGTTCAGGCCTGAAAAATGCCGAAATCGGCCCTTCCACGAAGCATATTTCCTGGCTTTCGGGCTTGTCAGCTACGTTCAGGCCGAACTTTTTCGCAAGCTTCCTGACCTTATCCTTGGTCAATCCGCCCAGCGGGAAGACCGATTTTGACAAAGCCTTCTGCGAAAGGGGATAGAGGAAATATGACTGGTCTTTCTTTCCGTCGATGCCCTTTTTCAGCAGATATCTTCCATTCCTGCCCTTCGAGATCCTCGCATAATGACCCGTCGCGATCATGCCCGCACCAAGCTGCTGCGCTTTTTTGAGCAATGCACCGAACTTTATTAGCTCATTGCACCGCACGCATGGGTTCGGAGTGCGGCCGCGATCGTACTCGGAGACGAAATCGGCGATGACCTTCCGCCTGAAGACATCCTTGAAGTTGAGAACGTAATGCGGGATGCCCAGCTTATTGGCGACCCTTCGCGCATCCTCTGCCGCTGACGTCGAACAGCCAAAAAGCTTCATCGTGACGCCGATGACGTCATGACCCTGCTTTTTCAAAAGCGCGGCCGCAACGGAGCTGTCCACTCCGCCCGACATGGCGACTACAACTTTTTTATTTTTCGATATGGTCATCTTCATGCGGCTTAAAGCCCGGGAGTCCTTTTCCTGTTGTCTTTTTTAAATAATCATCGATCGCCGATCTCAACGCATCCTCCGCAAGCACCGAACAGTGCATTTTGACCGGGGGCAATCCATCGAGAGCTTCGGCCACTGCTTTGTTCGTAATTTTCAATGCTTCTTCAATTGTTTTGCCTTTCACCATTTCCGTCACCATCGAGCTGGTCGCGATGGCCGCCCCGCAGCCGAATGTTCTGAATTTCACGTCCGTCAGAAT
>CAZSXD010000046.1:0-7342 GCA_964611075.1 uncultured bacterium | reverse complement strand
AGCAGGGCGATAGAGGACATCGGCAGCATGTACATCCTGGAAAGCATTGGGGCGCTTGCAGGCGGGATCCTTTTCACTTTCATCCTGATATTCCTTTTTGATCCCCTGCAGATATCTGGCATGGCCGGCTTTGCCCTGTGCTTCTCTGCGCTTTACATATACAAACATTTCATCAGGACCGGGAGATCGAACATCAAAATGAACCTGGTCCTCTTTTCGGCCGCACTTGCGGCTTGCCTTGTCCTTGTGTATCCCACGGGGCCGAAGCTTGACCATCTGTCCTCGGGTCTCGCTTTCCGGGGGTTGAACGTCGTAAAGACAGCCGATTCGGCCTACGGCAGGATATCGGTCGTCGAGAACAACGGGGCCTTCAGCTATTTTGAGAACGGCGGGCTGCTGTTCTCCACCGCCTCGGTCGCGGAGAACGAGGAGCTCGCGCATCTTGCGATGCTTGAGGCAGGCTCCCCGAAAAGCGTCCTCCTCATCGGCGGGGGTCCAAGCGGCCTTGCGGACGAGATAAAAAAGCACGGGGCCGCGCTTGACCACATCGAATACGACCCGAAGCTCGTAGAATTGGCCGGCGCCGGACACCCGGTCATCGTCGCGGACGGCAGATCATACGTCAACAGGACGAAAAAGAAATACGACCTCATCATCGTCAGCGTCGGCGACCCGGTCACCGCTTCCATGAACAGGTTCTACACCCTGGAGTTCTTCGATTCATGCAGGGAAAGGCTCACGGATAAAGGGATCGTTTGCGTGCCGCTTTCCGGTTCAAGGACCTTCATGGGCAGCGAACTCGCAACGTTCAACTCCTCGGTCCGCAAGACCCTCGGTTCGGTTTTCATGGAAGTGACCGTCGTCCCCGGCAATTATTTCTATTATTTTGCGGCGAAGAGGAAAGGTACGCTCACCAGGGACCCGGAGGTACTTGCGGGAAGATGGCGCGAGAAGAAGATCGCCGCCGAATACTTCGGCGAAAGGGCGCTCCTACGCATCCTGTCGCCTCTGGAGCTCCGGTCGGCGGACGATGCGGTAAAGTACGGCAAAAATACCCGCATCAACACCGACCTTTCGCCCGTTTCGTATCTTTACGGCATACTTGTCTGGTTGAGCTATTTCCCGGACAGGCTGAGCGCCGCCCTCAAAAATATCACGGCTATTTCTCTTGCAAGCCTTGTAATGCCCTTGATAATACTCGCCTGTCTTGTCAAGTTGTCGCGAAAAATATTCCCGTTCAGCATGATGCCTTCCGTGATGTTCCTGATGGGATCATCGGCGATGACCTTTCAGCTTGTCCTGGTCTACTCTTTCCAATCGTTCTACGGAAGCCTGTACCAGTACATAGGCATGCTGTCGGCCCTCTTCATGGGCGGGCTCGCGGCCGGAAGTTTCGCGGCGAACCGGAAAATGAAAGGATCGAAACCAGAGCCGCTGATCTGCGCTTTTTCCCTTCTGGCGGCTGCGTTCATCCCATACATGCTCAACGCTCACAGGCTGACGCTCCTTCCGCCTTCGGTCATCATCCCGCTGTTCATCCTCGCTTCATCATCGATGGCCGGCGCGGTGTTCCCCGCCGTCTTGCGTAATTACAGGGGTCCGGGACTGGAAAGGAAAGCGGGGACGATATACGGGGTTGACCTTCTCGGGGGTGCCGTATCAGCGCTGCTTGCAAGCGTTCTTGCCATACCGGTGCTTGGGATCGTCGGGACATGCCTGCTTACCGTCATCGTTTCGGCATTGACCGTTTTTCTGGCTTTTCAGTCCTCGTGAAACACCTGGGCGGTAAAAACGTATAATTTCGTGGCCGGGTCGTTCAGGGCGCTTGGGTCCAAGACCGCCTTCATGCAGACGGCGTTCAGGAATTCCTCTCTCGTCCAGTTGTTCTCCGCCGCCACCTGCGGCAGCAGGACCCCGCTCCGTCCGCCGTTGACTATGTAAAGCCCGTGCCTGCCCACTATCACTTCTCTGGGATCGTTGATCTCCTTCATGGGCGAAAGGACCGATATCTCGATGTTTATTCCCGGCAGCTCCTGGCTTGTGACCGACGGGAACCTGATATCCTCCGTAGCCGCCGCGATAGCCATGTCGGAAACCGCCAGATACAAGGGCTTGATGCCTCTCATGTACCCTATGCAGCCCCTCAGCTCCATGTTATTTTTCAGTGTCACGAAAACGCCCGATTTGATCGTGAGGTTCTTTTCATACACGATGAAATCGGGGCGGCCATTCCCCGAGAGGTAGCTTTCGAGCGTTTTTCTGGCGATCTCAAGCAGCCTTCTCTGCTCGAATTCATCAAGGACCACAGGCCTCCTGTAGATAGCTGCGGACATGTATCCCACGACCGACGATTTATCCCCTGTGACATCGCCGGAATCGCCGTAATCAAGCAGTTCATAGCTTGTGGCGCCAAGATTGTCGCAAGCCAGCATAGCCGTGATGACCGGGCCGTATCCGCACATCTCGCATTCGCCCGTCGCAAGCCTTGCCGCCAGGGCGTTCACGTCGCCCCTTGTTATCGCGTCGATGGCCAGTGCGTCCATCTTGTTCGTTACCTCAGCCGTTCTGTAATGCGTCATGTCCGAGCTCGCCACTATCAGGATCCTCTTATTGCCCGCCGCTTGAACGATGGCGTCGGCAAGGATGCTGCAGTCCTCAAAGGTCTGCTGGCCGAACATTACCGGCACTATCTTGAAATTGCCGAGCGTCTTCTGGAGGAAAGGCACCTGAACGTCCACAGAATGCTCCTGCGCCCACGGCTCCGCTATGTCCCTGATCCTGGAGGAGCGGGCCATCAGGTTCTCGGCAAAAGCCTTGTCCACCTTCACCTTTCCCAGCGGCGTTTCGTACTCGCCGTCAGGCATGACCGAGATGCCGCCGAAGCCCACCCGGTGGCTTATGCCGATGACCACGACCGTATCATAGCTCCTGCCGGAAAGCTGCCTGTACGCGTGCGCTGCGATCTTTCCGGAATACTCGTAGCCGGCATGCGGAACTATCAGAGCTAGGAGGTCTCCTTCTCGCTTGATGACCCTGAATTCCTTCAAATAGCCGTCGATGACCTTCGAAAGTTCTTTTTTATCCGCGGGATAGAAAGCGCCTGCTGCGCTGGCAAATCCGACCGTGCCTGCCGGCAGGCAGGAATCCGAACATCGAAATACGAAGGATATCCCGATCACCAAGATACAAATTAACAACTTTTTCATTTCCACACTCCCGCTATCTTATATCCGCAATACTCGCATTTACCGTCGACCAAATGCGTCTCAAGTGTATCAAATCCCTTCCTTTTCACAACAAGCTTGCCGCAGCCGGGGCAGAAGGTCGATTCGCCGATATGGCCGTATACGTTGCCGATATAGGCGTAATTCAGGCCGCAGGCCCTCGCGATCCTTTGAGCTTCTTCAAGGGTCTTTACCGGCGTGGGAGGAAGGGAGGTCAGCCTGTACTGAGGGGTGAATGCCGAGAAATAGATCGGCGTATCGGAGCCGACGTTATCCTTAAGCCAGGCGCACATTTTCCCGATCATCTTCGGGTCATCGTTCTTTCCCGGCACAACAAGGTTCGTGATCTCAAGCCACACCCCCCGCTGCTTGACGGTCCTGATGGTCTCGAGCACCGGATCGAGGCGGCCGGAACACATCATTGAATAATAGTCGTCGGAAA
Source organism: uncultured bacterium (assembly GCA_964611075.1). GTDB lineage: Bacteria > Margulisbacteria > WOR-1 > CAVSGV01 > CAVSGV01 > CAZSXD01. The sequence continues at coordinate 3,676 of CAZSXD010000046.1, read as the reverse complement.
AACCCTTGAGGTCGACGTTGACGGCATCCATTTGATCCAATAATTCCTTAAGGGGCTCCGGGTTGATGTAGCCGCAGGTATGCATCACGTTCCTGATGCCGGCGGCTTTTGCTAGCTTCGCTGTATCCAGCATGTACTCGTAGAATATCGTTGGTTCGGTATAGGTGTATGCGATCGTGGCGCAGTCATTCTCCTTCGCCAGCCTCACCACCTCGGAGGGGGGCAATACCATGTTCTTTGCGTCCTCCGGACGCGCCTGCGATATCTGCCAGTTCTGGCAGAAAATGCAGCCCAGGTTGCATCCCGCTGTGGCGATGGAAAAAGAGGTCGTGCCCGGCAGGAAATGAGTGAACGGTTTCTTTTCTATGGGATCGATGTGGACGGCAACAGGCCTCCCGTAGACCAGGGTGTAGAGAACGCCGTCAACGTTCATGCGGACCCCGCACCTCCCCTTTTTGCTGCTGGGGATCACGCAATTGTTCGGGCAAAGGAGGCATTGGACGGTCTTGCCGTGGAGCGCCGTCCAGTATTTCGCCTTCAGAAGCTCAAGGTTGGCCGCCCTTATCTCCTTCAGTTTGTCGGATATCGATCCGATATCCAGCAGCTGCACGGCTTCCACGATGCACACGAGCACGATAAAAAAGGCCAAAAATATCAGGGCTTTTTTCACAGGGTACAATTATATACCATTGCCGCCTCGTTGTTAATTGAAGGCCGCAGCCGCAAATGTTATCATATCCCTCTATGGCAAGGCGCCTCGACACTCTCCGAATATGCGCGGTGATCCTGCTTTTTGCGAGCGTGGTGTATTTTTATCTCAACCTGTTCTCGCCGAAAAGCATCCCTTATTTCCTGAGGTTCTGGCCGCTTCCCAGCAACATGAACATCCTGATCATGGGCTCCGATATCGTTTACGACAAGGTCCACCACGTGGCCATCAAGGAGATGGGCCACACCGATACGATGATCCTGGTCAGCGTGAACACAAACAGCTTCAAGGTCAACATGCTCTCCATCCCCCGCGACACGGTGGTGGAGATCCCCGGCTACGGATGGCAGAAGATAAACGCGGCATATTACCTGGGAGGAGCGGAACTCGCGAAGGAAACGGTCGGAAAGTTCCTCGGCGTGAAGGTCAACAATTACGTGGTCGTGAACACGAAAGGCCTGGTCAAGCTCATCAACCTGATGGGCGGCGTAAGGGTCTATGTCGACAAGGACATGTATTACGTGGATAACTGGGGCGGATTGAAGATCGATCTCAAGCAGGGCTGGCAGACATTGAACGGCGAACAGGCCCACGGCTTCATCAGATACCGCCAGGACCCGCTGGGAGACGTGACCCGCGTCCAGAGACAGCAGTCGTTCCTTCAGACGGTGCTCAGAAAACTAGCAACGCCATCAATGCTGGCAAAAGCCCCGTGGGTGCTGGCCCTGGCCTTTGAGAGCATAAAGACCGATCTTTCGCTCAAGGAAATCCTTTACACTCTGAACTTCGCAAGGGGCTTAAGGAAAGAGGACGTCGATATGACGATGGTCCCCGGAAGTTTTTCGGAGGAGGAGAACGGGAGCGGCTGGCAGGCCGACATGGACGCGCTCAAGGACATAGTGAACAAGTATTTCTCAAAGAGGTTCCTCGCCAAGCTCGAACCCCACCGCGTCCCTTCGACGGCTGTGACGATAATCAACAATTCGCAGGATTTTGACGCCGTCAGACAGATAATGAAACTGCTCTACAGGAAAGAATACGCGATCACCAATGTTTCTTCGCTCAAAAAGCCGGGAGTGAACAGGTCCGAGGTGATCGCCCAGAAGGGCGACAGGACCGGGGCGCAAAGGCTCGCATCGATAGTGGGGATAAAGGACGTGGTGGTGTCGGGAACGGGCGACATCCAGAGCGATTTCACCATAATAGTGTGCGACGACTGGAAAGAACTGATAGAAAAGAAATTGAACAGGTAGTTCTAAATGCTATATAATCAACGGGTGCCTGTGGTAAGGAAAAAATATCTGGCCCCCGCCATATTTTCCGCGGCTGTAGCCGGCCTGGGACAGATAATGAAAGGCGACAACAAGAAGGGGCTGAAGATAATGCTCTGGTTCTACATGGGGTTTCCCGTGATGATCGTGGGATCGTTCCTGCTCAATCCGTACATTTTCCTGATGGTTTTTGCGGGGGCGGTCGTCCTTTACCCTCTTTTCTGGATAATGAACATCATTGACGCTTATTCCGCCCAGGTCGGGCTGGGGGTGCGCGCGTGAACAGGTCGCTGCACGTAGGCAGAGTGCTGGGGATCCCGGTGGAGATCAATTACACGTGGTTCATCGTGTTCTTCCTGGTCACCTGGACGCTCGCACAGAGCTATTTCCCTGTGGCACTTCCGGGACAGTCCCCTACCGTTTACTGGCTGATCAGCATGGTGGCGGCGCTGCTCCTCTTCGCAAGTCTTCTGGCCCATGAGCTCTCCCACAGCGCAATCGCCGTCAAGAACGACCTGCCCATAAGCGGCATAACGCTCTTTGTCTTCGGGGGCGTCGCCCACATGACGCGCGAGCCGCAGAACCCGAAGGTCGAGTTCAAGATGGCCGTCGCGGGGCCAGCCTGCAGCTTCGCGCTGTCGTTGATATTCTTCATCATCACCCAGATACTTTACAATCTCAAGTTCCCCATGTTCATCGTGGTCACGACCGATTACCTTTCGTTCATCAACCTTGCTGTGGGGGTCTTCAACCTGATCCCCGGATTCCCTCTCGACGGCGGACGGATACTTCGGGCGGCCCTCTGGAGCCTGACCCGCGACCTGAGGAAGGCAACAGCCATCGCCAGCACATTCGGCAAGATCTTCGCGTATTTCCTGATCGGTCTCGGATTCTTCTATCTTTTCTCCGGAATGGTGCTCTCCGGGATATGGTTCGTCTTCATAGGCTTTTTCCTGCAGGAGGCGGCGGCCTCCAGCTACCAGCAGGTCGCGATGAGGAGGCTGCTGTCGGGGGCCAGGGTCAGCGACCTGATGTCGCGGGACGTCATCACGGTCCTTGAGAACATGCCCCTTATAACTTTCGTTGACGATTACATTTTCAGGTACCGCTTCACCTCCTTCCCCGTCCTCTCAACATCGGACGAGATACAGGGGCTTGTGACGATCCACGCGGTAAAGGACGTGCCGAAGGACGAGTGGTCCAACAAGAGCGTCTGCGAGGTAATGACGCCCATAAGGCGCGACCTCATCGTTTCGCCGGAAGCGGACGCTTTTGACGCGCTGACCCAGATGGCAGGCAACGGCCTTGGAAGGCTTCTCGTGGTCAAGAACGGCAAGATCCTGGGGATGATCTCTCAAAGGGATATCATGAGGCTTTTTGAGGTGAAATCGCGGCTGGGAGAATGATGAGAATGAAAAAAGTTCTGATGGTCCTGGCTGAGAACCCTTTCCGCGATCCGGAATATTTTGAGCCGAAGAAAGTCCTTGAAGACAGCGGCATCAAAGTGGTCACAACCTGCACTGCGCCGACAGCTCACGGCGCTGAAGGCGCTGAAGTTAAAGTTGATGTTCTATTCAAGGATGTCAAAGCTGATGATTACGACGCGATAATATTCATCGGAGGCGCCGGCTCATACCAATACCACAACGATCCGAAAGCTCATGAGCTGGCCAAATGTGCCGTCAAGCCGGGCAAG
>CAZSXD010000045.1:0-7533 GCA_964611075.1 uncultured bacterium | reverse complement strand
AAGTGCGTTAACATGACGCACGGCCCCTCTCCACATAGTGGAGAGGGGTGGCCGAAGGCCGGGGTGAGGAGAAAGGATGATAAGTTTTGGCGAAGATAAAGGAAGTTAAAGCAAGAGAGATACTCGATTCAAGGGGAAATCCGACAGTAGAAGTTGATGTGATCCTGACCGACGGCTCGCTCGGGCGCGCGGCCGTTCCGTCGGGAGCTTCGACGGGCGTTGCCGAAGCCGTGGAGCTTCGCGACGGCGACAAATCAAGATACATGGGAAAAGGCGTGCTCAAGGCCGTTGACAACGTCAATTCAGTGATCGCGAAAAAGGTTAAAGGTCTTGATGCGTCTAAACAAGAGGAGATCGACCGGCTCATGATCGAGCTGGACGGCACAAAGAACAAGGGGAACCTCGGCGCGAACGCGATACTGGGAGTGTCGCTTGCAGCGGCAAAAGCGGCAGCGGTCTCAAAAGGCGTTTCATTGTTCAAATATCTGGGCGGATCAAAAGCGAAGCTTCTTCCGGTGCCGATGATGAACATCCTTAACGGCGGATCTCATGCCGACAACAACGTCGACCTTCAGGAATTCATGATCATGCCCGCGGGCGCCAAGTCGTTCGCCGAAGCGCTGAGGATGGGCGCCGAAGTTTTCCATACGCTCAAAAAAGTGCTGAAAAATAAAGGCTACAACACCTCCGTCGGCGACGAGGGCGGGTTTGCGCCGAACCTTAAGAGCAATGAAGAGGCTGTCGAATCCATACTTGAGGCCATTGAAAAGGCCGGGTACAAAGCGGGTAAGGAGATATATCTCGCGCTCGATCCCGCGGCAAGCGAGTTTTTTGAGGACGGCAAATACGTTTTCCATAAGTCCGACAATTCCTCGAAGACGCCGGAGCAAATGGTCGCGTTCTATGAAGATTGGGTGAAAAAATTTCCGATAATCTCGATCGAGGACGGCATGGCCGAGGGCGACTGGGAGGGATGGAAACTTCTTACCGAACGTCTCGGCAAAAAAATTCAACTTGTGGGTGACGACATATTCGTTACCAATACCGACTATCTGAAAAAAGGCATCAAGATGGGGGTTGCCAATTCGATCCTCATCAAGGTCAACCAGATCGGGACGCTTACCGAGACGCTCGAAGCTATTGCAATGGCCAAGAAAGCGAATTACACTGCCGTAGTATCTCACAGGTCCGGAGAGACGGAGGACACGACGATCGCGGACATAGTGGTGGCAACGAACGCCGGCCAGATAAAGACGGGCTCGCTTTGCAGAACGGACAGGGTGGCGAAATACAACCAGCTCCTGAGGATAGAAGAGGAGCTCGGCAATTCGGCCGGGTTCAAAGGTCTTGGCGTTCTTTACAACATTTCTTAAGGAGAAGTTCTGGCTTCTGGTGTTCGCGGCCGCGGTCGTATATTTCCTGCTTCTCATCAGGAGCGATGTGATGCAGAACGGCAGGCTGGTGTCGGAAAGGATGGCCGCGGAGAAAAGCCTGGAAAGGGAGCTTGAACTGAGGAAAGATCTGAAGATCAGGCTCAACGGGCTTAAGAGCGATCCGTACATCGAAAGAGTGGCAAGAGAGAAGCTTGGCTACGTAAGACAGGGCGAGACAGCGTTCAAGGTGATAGGGGGGAGATAAAAGATGGCTGAGGCCATAGCCATTGACAGCATAGTTGAGGGCCGCGTGACGGGCATAACGAAGTTCGGCGCATTCATCGATCTTGGCGAGGGAAGGGTGGGGCTCGTCCACATTTCCCAGATATCCCACACTTACGTGACGGATATCAACCAGCACCTGAAGGTGGGGGATATGGTGAAGGTGAGGGTGGTCGGGACCACAAAGGACGGGAAATACGATCTTTCCATCAAGCAGCTTGAGAAACGCGAAGTAAAGAGGGCCGAAGCGAGGAGAGCGCCGAATTCCTTCGAGGAGAAAATGACTGCTTTCCTCAAGCAGAGCGAAGAGAAGCTTCTCGACCTCAAGAAGAACATTCAGGGCAAGCAGGAAGGGAAGAAGCCCAAGAAATTCTAGGGCGAGCCAGGGTGGCGGAACTGGTAGACGCGACGGACTTAAAATCCGTTGACCGAATAGGTCATGTCGGTTCGAGTCCGACCTCTGGCAGCTTGACGATCATGAGGGGGTTTCAAGGCAGGGGTTCGAGTTTGGCTTCCAGGGTTTTTGGATTGATGCCGAGGATCGCAGAGGTCTTCTCCCTGTTCCCCCCCGTCCTTCTGTAGATCTCATTGATGTGTTCTTTTTCAAGGCTGCTTTCTATCCGGTCGAACGCGGTGTACCGCCTTCCAATGATCCCGCTGTCAATGAGGATGTCGAGAGGAAGGTCGTCCGGGGTAATGGTCGCGCCTTTCAGCGTGAGGATGACGCTCTCCATCACGTTCGCAAGCTCGGTCAGGTTGCCCGGCCATGAATAGCTGGAAAGCACGTCCTTCGCATCGGGTGACACGGTGATAACCTTGTTCATCCTCTGCCCGAACCTCTCCGCGTAATGTTCGACGAGCAGCTGAACGTCCCCCTCGCGAAGCTTAAGCGGAGGCAGCTCGATGACGTATTCGCCGATCCTCTGCAGGAGCTCGCCGTCGAAAATCCCCTCCTTCACCATTTCCTTAAGGTCAACGTCCGTCTCGCAGACCAGCCGAACTTTAAGCGGTATCTTTGAGAGGGAGCCTTCCCTCATGATCTCGCCTTTCTTTAGAGCTTCACTGAGAGCTACCTGCACTTCCTGGGGCATGAGCTCTATGTTCCTGAGGAACAATACGCCGCCGGCTGCGTCCTCGAGCGCCCCGCTCTTCTTGCTGAAATCGCCGGTGAAGGAACCGCTCTCGATGCCGAAAAGGGACGATGCTTTCATTCCTTCCGTGACCGCGAGGACCTTAAGCGTTTTTTCGTCCTCCGAAGCGATGAACTGCGCTATGAGATGAGCTTCAACGCCCTTTTCTCCTTTTACCAGGACCGAAACGTCCTTCCTTATGATATCGTCCAGCTGTTTCCGGACGTTCTGCATCTGCCGGCTTTGTCCGATGAGCTCGTCCTTGGTCAGGGACTTGAACGCTCTTGTCTGCGATCTGATGACCATGCTCCTTGTCCTGTTGAGGATGTCGTGCACGTCAAAAGGCTTCACGACGTAATCCCTTGCTCCCAGCTTGACGGCGCTGGAGGCGCTACCGACCTCGTTCACGGCGGTAACCATGATCACTTCCATTTCCTTGTCGATCTCCTTGATGCGCTTCAGCGTGTCTATGCCGTTCATTCCTGACATCTTGATATCGAGGTATATCATGTCGATCTTCTCGTCAATGAGCTTCTTAAGTGCGGCTTCACCGGAGGCGGCCGTAATGACACGGAACTCCTTCCCCAGTATAAGGGAAAAGGATTCCCTGATGCTTGATTCGTCGTCAACAATAAGTACTACAGGCTTGTTATCAGCCATTAAGTACTGCCTTTCGTTTGCTGCGGCTCCTTAACATGACCTGTTTCTTCGATCCCGATCCTGCCGTGCCTACCGGCAGGCAGGCGAACCTGTCGGCGATAATAAGGGCCGATCTTCTTAATTCGCTGCTTGCGAGTATCCCGCGGCTTATCGTGGATATCATCCTTTTCGCGCCCGGCTTTGTCACGAGTTCCGCGCCGAATTCGCACGTGAGAGCCATCTTCACGATCTTCTCGACGCTCTGCTCCATGGTGTCCGCCGTGCGCAGTTCCTGGGCGAGGCCGGCCTCAAAGACACCGAGCTTGCTCTTTTCCCTTCCCTTAAGCGTCCTTTTCGCGAGCTTCCTGTCAAAGATGACCGGTAGAATGCCTGACGATTCCGACTTTTCACTGACCTGGGTGAGTCTTGCCATATAATTTCATCTCCTTCCGATGATTATATAGCAATTTTCATGCCAGGCAATCGGGAATATTCCGTTCTTGATAAAGGGGTTGCGGTCTGTTTTGCGGTCCGCTATCGGTCCGGTGCGGAGCGTAAACGGACCGTATCACTCAGGGATGATGTAGTATGAACTTTTGCCGGTCCCTTTCTGGGCCAGTATATGCAGCTTGACCAGTGAATTGAGGTCCCTGAACGCGGTGGTCTTGGTGGAATTGGTGAGCTTGATGTACTTCTGCTTGGTGATCCTTCCCTCGCTCTTCACGAACTCGAGCGCCTTCACCTGCCTCTCGTTAAGGTTCGCCTGACCGGCCACCTTCTTTATGAAGTCCATCTCGAAGTTCTGCGCGTGTTCTTTGACGATGTCCAAAAATCTGCTCTTTGACCTTGATATCTCAGGCGGAAGTTTTTCATTGGATATGATGTTCCTTTCGGAGAGCACCACCATGCGCTCTATCAGGTTCTCAAGCTCCCTGACGTTCCCGGGCCACGGGTAGCTCATCAGAGCGTCAGTTGCTTCTCTTGAGAAGCCCGTCACTTTCTTCCCGAATACCTTGTTGTATTTGGAAAGGAAATGATCGATCAGAAGCTTGATATCCTCCGCCCGCTCTCTCAAGGGAGGTATGTGCATGGGTATGACGTTCAACCTGTAGTAAAGGTCGCCTCTGAACTTCCTTCCGTCCACCTCGAGCTTGAGGTCGGAGTTCGTCGCGGCTATGACGCGGACATTTATCTCGATGGGGGACGAGCCGCCCACGCGGTCTATCATATGCTCCTGCAGCACTCTGAGGAGCTTTGCCTGCATCGGAAGAGGAAGCAGGCTGATCTCGTCCAGGAAGATCGTGCCGCCGCTGCAGACCTCGAACTTGCCCAGGTGCCGCTCGTACGCTCCGGTGAAAGCCCCTTTCTCGTAGCCGAAAAGCTCGCTCTCCAGCAGGTTCTCGGGGATCGCCGCGCAATTGACGGGCACGAAGAGTTTGTTCGACCTGTTGCTTTGATTGTGAATGGCGCGCGCGACCAGCTCCTTGCCGGTCCCGGACTCGCCGGTTATCAGGATAGTGGAATCGCTCTTTGCAACGTCCTTGATGAGCTTGAATATCTCCACCATCTTCCTGCTCTTGCCGATTATCTTCTCGAATCCGGAGCTTTTCGCAAGCTCACCCTTCAGATAGATCACTTCTTTATTGAGCCCTCTTTTTTCCAGCGCTTTCCGGATGACGGCCTGCAGATCGTTTATGTCAAAAGGCTTGATTATGTAGTCGCAGGCGCCGAGCTTCATCGCCTTCACGGCGGATTCGATCGTCTTCACGGCGGTTATCATGATGACAGGGATGGAGGGATCGATATCCTTTATCCGCTCAAGCACTTCGAGCCCGTTCACTTCCGGGAGCCTTATGTCGAGCAGCGCAAGGTCGAAGGTCCTGTCCCTTGCGATGTCGAGCGCTTTTTTGCCGTCTGCGGCGATGTGCAGGTTGTACTTGTCCGCCAGGGACATTGAAAGGGCTTCCCTTATGCTCTTCTCGTCCTCAACTATCAGTATATCAGCTTTTCCGTTCGTCATGATTTGGCTGCTCTTCGCCACCATATTATCGCAAGCATTCGCAAAAAATTTCACTTTTAAAAATTTTCCGCCAAAGGCGGATCCGCCTCAGGCGGACACTCTATTTGAGGTGGCGCCGACGTCCAGTTTCTTCCTGTACGCCGCGACCGTCCTACGCTTGATAGATATCCCCCCGGCTTCGAGCTTGCGCGCTATCTCGTCGTCGCCGAGAGGTTTGGCGCGGTCCTCTTTTGCGATGATATCCCCGATGGCCCTCTCGATGTTCCTGCTGGTCAATCCCTTCACGTCGCGAGGACAGAGGAACTTGAGGCTGAAAACGCCTTTCGGCGTCTGGAGATACTTGTTCGCGATCGCGCGCGAGATCGTGGACGGATGCAGTCCCAGCTCGTCCGCTATGTCCTTTTGCATCAAGGGGTTCAGGCCCGGCTCCCCTGTTTCAAAGAAATCCGTCTGCTCTTTCATGATGCGCTCAATGATCCTTTCGATCGTGACGTTCCGCTTCTCGATGTTCTCCAGGAAATCCTTTGCCGCCTCAAGCTTTTCCCTCAGGAACCTGATGCTTTCCTTGTCGGTCTTCGGGTCGTTGAGCATTTTCTGGTAAGCGGGGCTCAGTTTAATGACCGGGCCGTACTTTTTCTCAAGGTTGACCGCGACATACCCGTCCTTTTCCTTGCTGATGGAGAACGAGGGAATGACGCACGGGGCCTTCTTCGCGAAACGCGATCCGGGGTTGGGATCGAGGTTCGCCTTTATGAACTCGGCGAGCTTCTCTACGCCGTCAGGCTTTATCTTCAGGGCTTTCGCTATCCTGCCGAGATCCTTTTTCGCGAGGTCCTCAAGGTGATCCTCAATTACCTTCAGGAGCAATTTGGTGAGATCAGGCGTTTCGAAGTTAAGCTCCTTCACCTGAATGGCGAGGCACTCTTTCAGCGACCTTGCGCCCACGCCCTCCGGCTCAAAGCTCTGGACCACTTCCAGCGCGTCATCCACATCCGCCGGATCAACGGAAAGTTCAGAAACGATCCCCTTTTTTATTTCCTCATATTTCTCAATGTAGCCTCTATCGTCTATGTTCCCGATAAGTGACTCCGCTATCTTTTTCTCTTCGTTGCTCAGGTCCACGAGGTTCAGCTGCTGGAGGAGATGATCCTCCAGGCTTTCGCAGGTATCGGCAAGCGATTCTATGCCCGGCAGTTCTTCACCGGGGATCACTTTTTTCGGGATGCGTTCAGAGCTTATTTGTTTCAGGTATTCGAAAAGCCTGTCGTGCCGTTCTATCTCCAGCATGACGTTCTCTTCCGATTTCTGATTTATCTCTTCGACCAGGTCCAGATAGGAGAGATTGAGGACATTGAGCATCTGTATCATGCGCGGCGAGAGCATCATCTCCAGCGTCTGCTGGACGTCAAGCTGGTGGCTCAGATCGATCTTGTTCATGAGGCGTATTATAGCCGATGTCGGCCGGGGATTCACCGCATATTGAAATACTTCATCAGGACCGCGCTTATTATGTGATAACCGAAAGTTCCGTAAACCTTGTGCCCGATACCATAATAAAACTGCCAGGTCAGGTAAACGACAAGCACGTCGATCAGGAAGAAAATGGAGATCAGTGAATAGATAAATCTTTCCGCCTTGAACGCCGGCTTCAGCCTTTCAAATGCGTTCTTCAGTCCCAGGGCCAGCAGTACCGCAAAAACAGAGATGGTGGGGAACATGTACCTCCCCTGGATCAGAAAGAATGTCATGTTGAACCACACGACCCCCAGAAGATTGAACAGCAGGAAAAGCAGGGCCAGGTTGACCTTTGCGTCGCCGAAACGGACCCTTTTATAATACAGGTAAATCCCCCAGACGGATGCCAGGATCAGAACGGCGTAGAAAATATACACATATAAGGGCATGAAGAGGGCTCCGGCGCCGATGCTCCCGATAAAGGAAGCGAACATGCCCTGGGGGAATGTGGTGAGGAAATAGGTCGAGAACAGCGGCCTGCGGTGCACAAGCTGGGGCACCGTCCTTATCGCCATTTCATTCCCGAATATATCCCCGTAAATGAGCTTGCTCCGTATGAAGTACCATCCGCTCA
>CAZSXD010000044.1:0-7660 GCA_964611075.1 uncultured bacterium | reverse complement strand
GTCGGCGATCATGGGCGTAGGAGCCAGCAAGCGGCTGTCCGCCGTCCGCTGGGGAGTGGCCGGGGCGATATTATGGGCGTGGATCCTCACGATACCCTGCTCGGCTGCCATCGCCGCGATATCTTACCTGGCCGCAGTAAGCCTGAGGTAAAGTTTAGCCCTGCCTAATAATCAGGCAATTCTGTCCTTGACAACCCCATAACCTGCATATTATCATTGCGCGCGAGCAATGGAAGGGCTCCAAGTTTTGTATATGACAAAGGCGTCTATATAGTATATAGGCGTCTTTTTTTTATAAATAGCCTGCCTGCCGGCAGGCAGGAAAGAGAGAATAAGATGGCGAAACGAAAAGACATAAAGAAAGTACTGGTAATAGGAAGCGGCCCCATCATCATAGGACAGGCATGCGAATTCGATTACTCGGGAACTCAGGCATGTAAAGCTTTGCATGAGGAAGGTTATCAGGTAGTTCTGGTCAATTCCAACCCCGCCACTATCATGACGGACCCGAAAATGGCTGACAGGACGTATATCGAGCCGCTTAATATCGAATACATCACGAAGATCATCGAAAAAGAAAGGCCGGATGCCCTGCTCCCCACCCTGGGCGGACAGACCGGGCTTAATATGTCCGCGGCCCTGCACAAAGCCGGCATACTGAAGAAATATAATGTTGAGCTGATAGGCGTGAAGGCGGATGCGATCGAGCGCGGCGAGGACAGGAAAGCGTTCAAGGAAGCGATGAAGAAGCTCGGCATAGACATGCCCAAGTCCGAGCTCGCATACTCCGTTGAGGAAGCCGAAAAGATAGCGAAAGACCTGGGATATCCCGTCATACTGCGCCCCGCTTACACTATGGGCGGCACGGGCGGCGGCGCCGTATATAATGTTGAGGAGCTCCGGACTGTTGCCGCAAGAGGACTTTCCGCATCCCCCATCGGCCAGATACTTGTGGAAGAATCGGTCATCGGGTGGGATGAGCTTGAGCTTGAGGTCGTCCGCGATATCAAAGGGCAGAAGATCACCGTCTGCTTCATCGAGAACATAGATGCGATGGGCGTGCACACGGGCGACAGCTTCTGCGTAGCACCCATGCTCACCGTTCCCGAACCCCTCCAGAAAGTGCTTCAGGACTATTCATATAGGATCGTGGACGCGATCGAGGTCACGGGCGGCTGCAACATCCAGTTCGCGCATGACCGCAGATCAGGCCGGACCGTTATCATTGAGATCAATCCCCGGACGTCGCGGTCGTCGGCTCTGGCGTCGAAGGCCACGGGATTCCCGATAGCGAGGGTATCCACGAAGCTCGCGGTGGGGATAACTCTGGACGAGCTCCCCTATTACCGTAAAGGAACGCTTGAAAAATACGAGCCGTACGGCGATTACGTCGTCATCAAGTTCTCACGATGGGCGTTCGAGAAGTTCACGGAGCAAGAGGACAAGCTGGGGACACAGATGCAGGCAGTGGGCGAAGTGATGAGCATCGGGAAGAACTTCAAGGAAGCTTTCCAGAAGTCGATAAGGTCGCTTGAGATAAAGCGGCACGGGCTTGGCGTCGCGAAATTCCAGGAACTGGACCTGGCGGCGCTGAAGGCGAAGCTCGCGTTCCCGTCCAGCGAGAGGGTATTCCTTATGTACGAAGCCCTGCGAAAAGGTATGACGCCGAAAGAGCTGCACGAGATGACATACATCAACCAGTATTTCATCGACCAGATGAAGGAGCTTGTGGAGGAGGAGGAAAAGATCAAAGCTTATAAAGGCAAAACTCTGCCGAAAGAGACGCTCATTCAAGCTAAAAAGGACGGCTTTTCGGACAGGTATCTTGGTCAGCTTTTGTCGAAGGGAGAGCGAGAGATCAGAGATCAGAGATCAGAAGCTGGATTGATAGGCGCTTTCGATCCCGTTCCTGTCAGCGGAGCGGATGCCGCTTATTATTATTCAACTTATATCGGCAAGGATAACGTGTCGGTCACGAAGAACCGCAAGGTCCTGATACTCGGAGGAGGGCCGAACAGGATCGGCCAGGGGATAGAGTTCGATTACACCTGCGTCCACGCGGCATTCACCCTCAAAGATGAAGGCATCGAATCGATAATGGTGAACTGCAACCCGGAGACTGTATCAACTGATTACGACACTTCAAATAAGCTTTACTTTGAACCGCTTACAGTTGAAGACGTTCTCAATATTTATAACAAGGAGAAGCCGGAGGGCGTGATAGTTCAGTTCGGCGGGCAAACGCCGCTGAATATCGCGAAGGAGCTGAAGGAAGCCGGGGTGAATATTCTCGGCACATCAGTTGAAAGCATCCATCTGGCTGAGGACCGCGATAAGTTCCGACTTGTCATCGACAAGCTCGGCATTCCCCAGCCAAAGGGAGACACGGCTACATCCGAATCCGAAGCTATTGAGAAGGCGCGGAAGATCGGCTATCCGCTGATGGTGCGGCCTTCTTTCGTTCTCGGCGGCCGCGGCATGAGGTGTATTTATGACGAGAATGAGCTTATCAACTACGTGAAGACGGCAATAGAGGTGACTCCCGAGTACCCGATGCTTCTGGACAAGTTCCTGGAGCAGGCTCTGGAGGTGGAAGTTGACGCTATTTCGGACGGCGAGGAAGTGTACATACCGGCGGTGATGGAGCACATCGAGCTCGCAGGCATCCATTCCGGCGATTCCGCCTGCGTTGTCCCCTCCCGCAATATCCCTGCGAAGCATCTTAAGACCATAGAGGATTACGCGATGAGGATAGCAAGGGAATTGAAAGTTAAGGGTTTAATGAACATCCAGTTCGCCATATGCGATGACGTTGTGTACATATTGGAAGCCAATCCCCGCGCTTCGAGGACGGTTCCGCTTGTCAGCAAGGTCATGAACATCCAGATGGCGCATATCGCCACGCAGATACTGCTCGGCAGGAAGCTGAGTGAGATAAAGCCGAAGGCGGCAAAGAAGATCGACCATATGGGCGTGAAGGAAGCTGTGTTCCCGTTCAACGCTTATCCGTCAGTCGACCCGGTGCTTGGCCCTGAGATGAAGTCGACGGGTGAGGTGCTTGGCATGGCGACGACGTTCGGGATGGCGTATTACAAGGCGCAGGAGGCAACGGGCCTCAAGCTTCCGAAGAAGGGCACGGTATTCATCTCGGTAAGCGATTATGACAAGAAGTACATCGTGGAGCCGGCAAAACAGTTAAGCGAGCTCGGCTTCAAGATCAAGGCCACGAAGGGCACAATGGAGCTGCTGGGAAAGAAAGGCATCCAATCCGAGCTGGCTGTGAAGATGCACGAGGGGCGGCCAAATATCACTGATGATATTGCTAATAAGCAGGTGAATCTGATAATCAATACGCCGATCGGGCGGGAGAGTAAGTCCGATGACAGTTATATCCGCAAGGCTGCGATCAAGTACAAGATCCCGTATATCACGACGATAGCTGCTGCGAAGGCTGCGGTCGAGGGAATAGCGGACATCAAGTCAGGCGGGATCGAGATAAAGGCCCTTCAAGACTACCACGGTTGAGGATATCTCAGTTCTTCATGTCCGGTGAGCGGGGGGTGAACCGGCCTGCATGGATCCTCTGGTTCACTCCCTCGACGCTCCAGCGGAGTTCGCCGGGGAAAGCGACCCTTCGTATCTCATTCAGGTAATTCGTCAAGTTGGGAGTGCTCAGGTCGCGGTCCTGGTTTTTCAATTCATCCATTATAAGGTCTTCGGCGACCAGTTCTCTCGCCGCTTCGTCCTTGTTCTCTTCCAAAAGCCTGATGGTCAATATTCTTTTCAGTCCTCTGTGCGTTAACAGGCTGCCCGTTTCGCACAGCGTGTTGAACAGGCTGACCGCCATATGGAACGGCAGGCAGTTGGCAGCCAGCATATGGAATAAATTCGCTGTCGCCTTTACGTCGAAGTAATTGGCAGGGTCGAGGCCGGGGCAGCCTCCCCTTTTTATCAGCATATGGTAGCTCTTTTCGAGCTCGATCGCACCTGCCACATGTTCGGAGCTCGGGCTGTCCGCCAGAAGTATCCTGCTTGTCACCGCCATCCTGCTCATGTCATCCGGGGTCCCAAGCTCCAGCCATAGGATATTATGCGCGGTTTTTGTGTTCACGAAGAAAAAGAAGTGCCTTTGTCTGGCGACCAGCGTCTCCTCGACGCTCAGGGAGAGGAGGCCGCGAGCGTCGATCGGATCGTCGACCCAGCCGGGCTTAGCGTCAAAGCCGTTCGGCATGCCGTGGCGTTTGCAGCTCGCCAGCATCTTCGATATTGTCGGTATATTGTGTACCTTACGTATGGCCATTAATTCCCACCGGAACATTATCGTCCCCTTCCGCGCGGAATTTCAGGTTTTCCATGCCCCTTACCCCTTGTCCCTTACCCCTTATTTCGTGCTACAATGCCCCCGAGGTGAACTGTCATGAAAAACACGCAGCTTTTCGTCCTCTGGCTCGCAGGCATACTGGTTTCGGGCATTCTCTTCTCCACAGGATACAAGCTCCTGGATCACGCGGCACGCTCGGCGGAAACGCTTGAAACGGGTTATCCTTTTACGGTATTGGCGGGAACAGCATGGGCATATATATTGCCGATCGTGATAATCGGGATATTACTGGCGGTTTCGTTGAAGGGGAAAAAATAAGAGCCGGACTATCCCTTGCGACAGGTAGAGCGGTCAGGAGCTGTGCGGTTGCAGGGAAAAAGTTTGGTCTTTATAGTTAACGGTTAAAATAAATCTGCTTAAAAAACTCCTTGCTCCCAGTAAAGGTACATTCAGGTTCGGCATAAAATCGATCAGGACATTTTCGGTATGAAACCCATCCGTTTCAATCGAAACCGTATGAGAATACGCTATCGTGATCCCGTTGCCCGTCGATATTTCCTTGGGCGTTCCTTTCTGAAGGTTATGCCCCAAAATTTCGGCAAAACTGGCCGGCAAAGCGCACTCGTCTGCGCCGGTATCAATAAGACCGTAAGTCGACATGCTCTTGCCGGTGTGAGGATTGATGATAACAATAGGAAGCCAAGGTTTTGGAGTATTTCCGGATCCAATCTGAATAAAAGGCTTATTCTGAAGGCTCATTTGTCAGTAAATCTGTACCATATCTTTGACAGGCACATAAAAGATAACGGGTGTTTTAAACCCCTTTTGAGCCGCTTTTTCGAGTGTTTCTTTCGGATCTTTGCCGTCAACGAGTATCGTTCTGTCGTCAAAATTCTTGATAGCCACGAAACGACCCCCATATTTTTCTTCTTTTACCAGTGTATTGTCCATCATCATCAACATCCTTTTCCTAAGCATGTATCGACAGATATATCTTAGAATTGCAGATATGTGAATATTAATAGTTTCAGTCCCGTTTGTCAACCCACATATCCCTTGCGGCGGGCGGGGAAGTGGGAAGGGACAAGGGATCCGGGATATGGGATACGGGCAAAAATAAACTCAGATTATTCCTTATCCCATAACCCTTACACCTTAACCCTTACTTAACTTTCCACCCCTTCTTCTTATAAGCTTCGATTATTATATATTCCGCGAAAAAAGGATATATCAGGACGGATATCCCGCCGGAAATGAAGGCTAAAATGCCCGATACTATGGCCGAATCCCAGATGCCCAGATAGGCGAAATAGAACGGGCCGAATATCAATGCCCACAGAAAAACCCTGCTCAGAACGATCTCTCTTTGGCCCGCCGGCGAAACCAGAATTACCGCCATTTCAGGGAAATGATACGCTGGGGGAAGAGGAAATACAAGCTGGGGACACGGAATCACGAAATCCCTGCCTGCCGGCAGGCAGGTCTCGAAAGCCCCATCGCGAAAATCACGAAAGCTCTTTTTTAAAGCAACGTTTTCGGGATGTTCGTGATGTTCGGGTTTTCGGGATACTATCTTTCGCGTTTTTGAGATAGCGCTTTTCGTGAGATTTTGGGATGGCATTTCTGGCGCTAGACAAAAAAAGGGCTCACCCGAATGATCGGATGAGCCCAAATTGTAATCCTAAGACTTGTTGCTTAGAACCTGTTGCTGTAGCCTCCGCGCCTCTCGCCGCCACCCTCGCTCCTCGGCTTCGCTTCATTGACGACGATCTCTCGGTCGCCAATTTTCTTGCCGTTCATCGCGGTGATAGCTTTATCCATTTCGGAGTCTTCGACTTCGACGAAGCCAAAACCTTTGGCCCTGCCTGTCATTTTATCCGTAATGAGCCTTACAGCGATAACCTTCACATGTTCCTCGAATTTGGACTTTATCTCGTCCTCGGTCGCTGACCACGGCAGGTTACCAACAAATAAACTCTTTGCCATGCTGAATTTCACCTCACAATACGCTTGAACTGGATCCGTTAATGGCTCTTAACAAAAAACCCAAGACGAAAGGTCTTGGGCCAATTTCACGCTACGTATACTAATGAATATACACAGACTAAGACATTAACTTCGACTCTTCATTGAAGAGTATACACTACCTTGCCCTGAATAGCAAGCGGTATTTCTGATGCTTATTTCTTGCCTTTTGTTGCCTTGGTCTTTTCGGTGTCCTTGGCCTTTTCCTTTGATCCGCCGAACCACCTCTGCCAGAGACCCTTCTTCTCGCCTTTGCCCTTTTCCGCCGCTTTTTCAACGCCCTTCGGGGTCTCGCTCTTCTTGACCTTTTGCTTCTCCGTCACTTTTTTCTCGGTCTTGACCTTCTTTTCCACTTTAACGGTCTTTCCTTTTGTGTCGGTCTTTGACACTTCCTTGGCGAAACCGACATTTGACACGCAAAATAACAGGATCACAGCTATAGCTATCAGTCTTTTCATTTGTTTCACCCCCTCATTCACGGATTATTGTATCACAGAGCCCGTATGATACCATATTGACCGGGTATTTGAATAGTTCATCTTCTGTTCTATAATATCAGTGCAGATGAATAAGAAATACTGGTCCGGCCGGGTGACAAGGGAGAGCAATGCCCTTGACCTTGAAGGCGGCGTTTTCACTTTTGATGACCCCCGAAAGATCGCGCTGTCTCTCAAGCGTTCGGCACTGGAAAGCTCAAGGCGCAAGACCGACCCTTTCCGCTCCGCCATGTCCATGCTCAATTTTTACATCAACCGCGCAGGGAAGAATTTGCCGGCAAAAAGGAAAAGGGTTCTTAATAAGGCAAAAGAAGAATTAAGGAGATTATTTATATGAATAAGATCATTGCTGCTCTGATTTTGATGTCTTTCGCATGCACCACTCCTGCTTTTGCGTCATTATCCTGGACCTGCCCGAATTGCGGCCAGACATATTACTTTGACGACAGGGATTATGATTACATGCAGAACTGGAAAGAGATCCATTTGAATGCGTGCAGAGGCAGCGGCTCCACTTCTTCTTATGACTCCTCCGATTCCAGGTCTTACAGGCCCTCATCCGTTGGTGGAGCTATAATTGTGGGAGGCCTGGCTGGCGGCATACTTGGCGGGTTATATGGATTGGTTTATGCCGAACCGGATATGTGGGCGTACTCGATCGGGGGTGCGCTTATCGGTGGGGCATTAATGGGCGTTGTGTGGTCAGTTACCGAGCCGGAAACATATCAGGAAGCATATGTTGACCCCACGGTAGAACAACACAATGAGGCAAATCGTCTGAATGATGAAGCGAACAGTTATTATTCGAACGGCGATT
>CAZSXD010000043.1:0-7670 GCA_964611075.1 uncultured bacterium | reverse complement strand
CGAGTTTATCAAAGTGTGCAAAGCGGATTCTTCGTGGAAGATCGCAGATATAGGGACATATATGCTAATATCAAAAACTAATGCAAGTGGGATAAAGTTAAGCATTTATGCAAACAAACCGGAGCAAGAAGGCATGGAAGATATTCACAAGAAATTCGAGAAAAATGGGATTCAGCCTACTATTATTGTTCACAGAGGGCACAGTTTTCATGTTTATAAAACCATAGAAAACATCTCTTCTGCAGCCAGGATAGTATATCTTGGCTCCTGTGGAGGATTCAATAGCGTTTACTCTGTTCTGGGAAGGGCACCAAAAGCCAGCATCATAGGGACAAAAGGCAAAGGCACGATCACTATTAATGCCCCGCTTCTAATGAACATTCATGAAGCGCTCCTAGATTCAAATGTACTTGAATGGAAGGCTGTATGGGATAAGACCGAAAAACAAGTGAAAAACAAGTATGATTTCAGTTTTTATGTCAGGCCCGATAAGAACATCGCGGCGCAATTGATCAATGCATATAATCATTCGAGCAATCCGCAGTAATTAGCCTCTTTACTATTTAATTTATTCCTACTATTATTCTTAATCTATGCCATTGAAATCTCTTGTGTTAATCATCATGGACGGCTGGGGAGTGCGCAGTTCAGCTGATGCGAATGCCATCAAGCTTTCAAAAAGCCAGATCGTTAACACCCTGGCAAAAGAATATCCTTCGACCGAACTTGGGTGCGCAGGCGAGGCCGTCGGCCTCCCGGAAGGGCAGATGGGGAATTCGGAAGTCGGGCATCTGAATATCGGCGCCGGCCGGGTTGTTTATCAGGAACTCACAAGGATAACCAAGTCGATCAAGGACGGCGATTTCTTCAAGAACAAAGTGCTTCTCGATGCTATCAATAATGTAAAGAAGAACGGATCGAACCTGCATGTGATGGGGCTGGTCTCCGACGGAGGAGTGCACAGCGACAATAAGCATCTTTATGCGCTTCTTGACCTTGCGAAAAAGAACGGCCTCGAAAATATTTACGTCCACTGTTTCATGGACGGGCGCGATACGCCGCCAAAAAGCGGGAAAAAATACATCGAAGACCTGCAGGTGGAGATCAAAAAGAGGGGCATTGGGAAGATCGCTTCAATAACGGGGCGTTACTACGCGATGGACCGCGACAAGAGATGGGAAAGGGTGGAGAAAGCTTTCAATGCGTTGACGCTTGGCGAGGGTGTTGTCGAGGCCGATCCCGCCCAGGCAATGCAGGATTCTTACGGCAGGGGGGAGAACGACGAGTTCATCAAACCGATCATTATCAAAGACTCACCAAGGGTCAAAGACAACGACTCGCTGATATTTTTCAACTTCCGCGGCGACAGGGCGAGGGAGATAACAAGGTGTTTTACGGACAAGGAATTCAAAGGTTTTGAAAGAAAGACGCATTCAAATGTCCATTTTGTCTGCATGACGCAGTATGATATCACTATCAATGCTCCGGTAGCCTATCCTCCGCAGGTGCTGAAGAACATCCTCGCTGAGGTTTTGAGCCGGAAAGGCTTGAAACAACTTCGTATCGCCGAGACCGAAAAGTACGCGCATGTGACGTTCTTCTTTAACGGCGGCGTGGAAAAGCCGTATCCGGGGGAGGACAGGATACTTATACCTTCTCCGAAAGTGGCCACTTACGACATGAAGCCGGAAATGAGCGCGTACGAGGTCACGGACAGGGTCCTGAAAGAGATCGAAAGCGGAAAGTACGATGTGGTAATGATGAATTTCGCGAATTGCGACATGGTGGGGCATACCGGGATACTTGAAGCGGCCGTAAAGGCGGTCGAAGCTGTTGACGCCTCGGTGGGCCGCATCGTTGAGCTGGTCAAAAAGCTGGGGGGAACAACTATAGTCACGGCTGATCACGGCAATGCGGAGCAGATGTACGACCCGACCACGCACGGCCCTCATACGGCGCATACCTGCGATAAGGTGCCTTTCATGCTTGTGAATGACAGGAAACCGAAGCTCCGTGACGGCGGGATACTTGCGGACGTCGCCCCTACAATGCTTAAGCTCCTGGGCATCGAACAGCCGGAAGAAATGTCAGGAAGGACGCTTGTCCGCTAAACGCTCTTGACAAATGAACGGCTTATGTTAAACTCTCGCACGAAATGAAAGGTTTTTTGTTGTTCGTTCAGCTTGTTTCAGCTATCCTTCTTATCACAGCGGTACTCCTGCACTCTGCGAAAGGCGAGGGGCTCGGAGGCATCGGCGGCCAGGCGAAACTTTTCGGTACACAGAAGGGACTTGAAGAGGGCCTCGACAAGATAACTTATGCTTGCGCTGGAACATTTATGCTGGTATCATTCATGCTATCGATCATATAGAGGGGGTGATATCGCAGATCCAAAACTCAAGACTTAAAGCTTAAAACTTGTAAATCAATAATTTCGGGTCCATACAGAAAGGGGAGCATTAATAATGAGTTTACAGACGATCCTTACATCCATAAACGACGTGGTGGCCATTGTATCACCCCTGCTCACAAATCTTATCATTTCCCTTGCTCTTATCCTTGTATCTCTGCTTATCGCGAGAGGCATCCAGCTCCTGATCGTCAATATCCTGAAAGCGCTGCTGCTGGACAAGGGGCTGCAGGCGATCGGGTTCAACCAGTACCTTACGAAAGGTGAGATAAAGAAATCGCCTTCCGAGCTTCTGGGTGACCTGACGTACTGGGCGGTCATATTCGTTCTGGCCACGGCGGTCGTTCTGGCGCTGGGCCCGTCGAATTCCAAGGAACTTCTCAGCTCGCTCCTGAACTACTCCATTTCAGTATTTGCCGCGGTCTTCATCCTGGCCCTGTCCATATTCCTTTCGGTCGTCATTGCCGGGCTGGTTGTGGTGATCGCGAATAACGTGGGGCTGTCGAACGCAAAGACGCTTGCCAAGATAGCGCAGTACGGCATAACCGTTTTCGGTTTCCTGAAGGCGCTTGAGATCTTCGGGATATCGTCCTCCATAATAGTGGCTTCATTCAGCGTGATAGTCGGCGCGGTCGGCCTTGCATTCGCCATAGCGTTCGGGCTTGGCTGCAAGGACATCGCGGCGGATTTCGTGACCGGTCTGTTCAAAGGCAAATAGGCCTTTAATATTTATAAATGGAAGGAGGTGAAAAAGAAATCCGTATTTTCGAATAGAAAATAAGGAGAAAAACATATGAAGAAAACATTAATAGCGATAGTAGCGGTAATGTTGTTGGCTTCATCGTCGTTCGCGGGCGTCAGCTACCTCGTTGCTCCCGGAGTGGGAGAGGGGAAGTGGGCAGTCCTCGGCATGTATGCCACGAACCATCAGGGCGGTATTGCTAACGCAGGCGAACCTCAGTGGTTCGATGCTACCAGCCTCGGCGTAAGAGGCAGCTATGGTTTAATGGACGGCCTTGATCTGCTTGCGGCATATTCCATGGACACGCTTGTGAATTTCAAGGATTTTGCAAATCCAGCGGAAATAGACGCAAAACAGGAGTCGGGCAGCACCATCGGTCTGGGTGTGAAATACACCGTTACAAAGTATTTGGACATGCTGCCGGTCGACTCAGCAGTAGCTGTTGGTTATGAACAGTCATCAGCTGGCGTAAAGAGCGATCTCGCCAAAGCCACAATGACAACGACATCCTATAATATTGCTGCCATATTCAGCAAAAAGATAGACATGTTCGTTCCGTACGGCGCCATTGCATTGAAATCCCTTTCCAGGGATGTCGGCAAAGTGAACGGCGCAAGATCGGATGCGGCTGGTGGGACCAGTCTGGGATTCAACCTTGGTTGCATGATCGGCATAGCAGCTGATCAGGCGGTGGCCATTGAGTACAACACCGAAAATCAGGCATACACTGATTATAAGGTGGGAGGCGTGAAGATGGGCGAAAGCGCCGTCAACGTTTCCGGTATCTCTCTCGGTTACATTTACATGTTCTAAGACTAGGATATCCAGGTCTTAACAAGAAAACCCCGGCGCAAGTCGGGGTTTTTCTTTTGGGGTGAGGTAAATACCCTCTTGACAATAACCTGCCCGCACATATAATTGGGCCGTATCAATTATAGAAGGGGGAGAAACAATGAGATCAGTTAAAGGTTTGGCCCTGGTTCTGGTCATTCTTTTCGTTACATCAGGTATAGCGTTCGCGGGAGCTCCGGCGCCCACGACAGAAAGACCGATCCCTGTAGAGGAGGTCGCGCCGCCGCCACCGCCGCCCGCGCCAACAGCGCCAATAGTTGAGCCCCTTGTAATAACGAAACATAACACATGGGGAATAGGGCTTGGCGGCAATCCTCTGGTGGGTATCGTGGAAAAGGACCAGTACGGATATCCGCACACCGAATACACGGGCCCGTTCTACGGCGTCAACTGCGTTTTGGGCTTTGGAATGACATGGTACAAGGGCCAGCCGTCGGCGGAAGACCTCACCGCGGCCGCGAACACGGCAAAAGCAACTAATCCCGGGATCTCCGACAGCGACCTTGGCGCTGCTGTCAGAAAAGAGCTCGGCAATACCGTTTCATATGTGGGGCTTGGAACAGCGCTCCTTGTAGTGCCCGTAGTCGCGGAAGCCGGGATCGAATGGGTATGGGACAACAACAGCAGAACAAGGCTTGGTATCGGCATCCCGACCATCATCTGCCTGAGCATCAACTGGGATTATTAAAGATTAAGAAATAAGGGTAAGAATTAAGGAACCCCCGGCCGGAGAATCTGGACGGGGGTTTTTTATTTTGGTATAATGCTTGATCGATGAACCTGGTCATTACCTTCTTGTTCTCAATGATAGCCTGCTGGCTGATAAGTGTCCCGTTCGTCTGGATCATAAAGGTCTTCAAGGTCGGACAGAACATACGTCAGGAGGGGCCGTCGTCCCATCAGCTTAAGTCAGGGACCCCCACAATGGGCGGCATACCGATCATCGTGACTGTCCTGCTTTTTGCGGTCGTGCTCATCAATATGGACGTTGATATCAGGTATTTCGCGCTCATGCTGCTGTTCCTTGCTTATGCCGCGCTTGGATTCGTCGACGATGTGATCAAGATCAGGAGGAGGAGGAACCTCGGCCTCACGGAAAACCAGAAATTGTTCCTTCAGTTTATTTTCGCGGCGATCTTCGCCTGGATCCTCGTTTACAAGGGGCACAATTCATCGGTCGAAGGCGTGCTCAGATCGCTTCACTTTTATTCCCCCTGGCTTTATTTCCCGTTCATCTGTCTTTTCGTTGTGGGATGCGCCAATGCGGTGAACCTTACCGACGGCCTCGACGGCCTCGCTTGCAGCGCTCTCGCCGCCGCTTTCGCCGCTTTTGCTTTTGTTTCATTCAATATACAGGCGGATGAACCGGGGATCATAGCGGCCTCCGCGGCGGGTGCTTCGATCGCCTTTCTCTGGTTCAACAGATATCCTGCCGAGGCCTTCATGGGGGATGTGGGGAGCATGGGGCTTGGTGCTCTCCTGGCCGGCCTGGCCGTCATCATGCACAGGGAGCTTTTGCTGGCCGTGATCGGTGGCGTATTCGTGATCGAAGCGGCCTCGGTGATGATACAGGTGGCCTCCTTCAGGATGTTCAAGAGACGCGTTTTCAAGATGACGCCCATCCATCACCATTTTGAGTTAATGGGCATCCCGGAACCTCTGGTCGTCGCCATATTCGCCGTTCTGGCAGTCGTATTCGCGGGACTTGGTGTATGGGTTAGTCCTTATCTATGAACATAACCGTTTTCGGAGCGGGCAGCAGCGGTCTGGCTGCCTTAAAAAAACTCCGCCATGATCGTCTTTTCTTGACCGAATCAAGGGACCGCATCGATGAAAGGACGCTTAAGCTTTTAAAGAAGCTCCGCGTGCCTTTTGAGCTCGGCGGCCACACGCGGAAGGCTGTGGACAGTGCGGACCTGATCATCGTGAGCCCTAGTGTAGCCCTAGACATCCCCGTCCTTAAGGAAGCCGGGCGAAAAGGCATCCCTATAATATCTGAAATAGAAATGGCTTACAGGCACCTGAAGGTCCCCGTGATAGCGGTGACCGGGACGAACGGGAAGACCACCACGACCACATTGATCGCAAGGATGCTGAACAAAGCCGGGATAAGGGCCAAAGCGGCCGGGAACATCGGCTATCCGCTGATAGCGGTGGATGACAGTGAACTTGATTGCGTTGTTGCCGAGGTCAGCAGCTATCAGCTGGAGGCCATCGACAGGTTCAGGCCGAAGGTCAGCGTCATCCTCAACATATCGGAAGACCATCTGGCAAGGCACAGGACGATGAAGGAGTACTCCAAGCTGAAAGCGGAGGTTTTCAGGAACCAGGGAACGAATGACCGGCTTGTATACAACTACGACGATAAGAGAGTGCGGGAGATCGCAAGAACAGCAAAATGCAAAAAGGTACCCTTCAGCCGCAGAAAGGTGATCAAGCAGGGAGCTTACGTGAAGAACGGCAGCATTTACTTCCGGAAGGTGCGCATAATGGACATAAATGATGTGTGCATCAAGGGCGAACATAACCTTGAGAACTCACTTGCTTCTGTCGCAGCCTCAATGCTTTTCGGGGCAGGCCGAAAGCCGGTTGAAAACGTACTTAAGCATTTCAAAGGAGTGGAGCACAGGATCGAATTCGTGAGGGACGTGGACGGGGTCGCATATTTCAACGATTCGAAGGGCACGAATCCCTCCTCAACCGTCGTCGCCATCAGGGCGCTGGAGAAGGTCTACGGCATCGTGCTTATCCTGGGCGGGAGGGACAAGATGACGGACCTGAGCGACATGTGCAGGGAAATAAAGGCCCATGTCAGGGAGGTCGTGCTCCTTGGGGAGGCAAAGGCAAGGTTCAAAAGGGACCTCAGGAATTGCGGATATTCGAACCTGCATGAAGCGGGATCCTTCCGTGACGCGGTCATGATGTCAAGGAAGCTGGCCCGCCGCGGGGAAGCGGTCCTGCTGTCACCCGCATGTGCGAGCTTCGATATGTTCAGGAATTACGAGGAAAGAGGAAAGGTGTTCAAAAAGATTGTCTCAAGTTTATAAAAAAAGACCTGATCTTATACTGCTTTTTGTCGCAGCGGCCCTGCTCTCCGTGGGACTGCTCATGGTGTTCTCCGCCAGCCCAACGTGGGCGATGAGAGTGGGGGACAGCTACTACTATGTGAAAAGGCATCTTGCTGCGCTTGCGGTCGGCATTGCAGGGATGTATCTGGGCTACCGGATGGATCTTCCTGTGCTCTCGCAGCGATGCAATCAGATCTTCGGAGCTGCGGTCATTCTTCTCATGATCGTGCTTGTGCCCGGGATCGGGATGGGGATAGGCGGAGCGAACAGGTGGATCAGTATGGGCTTCTTTTCATTCCAGCCCGGTGAGCTGGCCAAGGTCGCCCTGATCATTTTCCTGGCCGGCAGGTTTTCCGCGGACACATTGTCGAAGCCGTTGGTGCCGCTGCTTTGTTCGGCTGCCTGCGCGCTGCTTGTGGTCATGGAGCCTGACATAGGAACCGCCGTAATAATATGTATCATCACTTTCGCCATGTTCTATTTTGAGATCATACATTGCGGTTGTAATATTAACTCCAAGAACCGGAGTAGCTCCCGCTTCGCTTAGTGCAAATCTAACAACTTTATTAGCCATTTTCCATCCTCCTAATTATCTTTA
>CAZSXD010000042.1:0-7748 GCA_964611075.1 uncultured bacterium | reverse complement strand
TATATTATCTTTGGCCCGAGGTGTGGCCGCTGATCATCTTCGGGTCGGCTATACTGGGCTTGAGCATTTTGAGGTTCAGGAAAAAAATGGAATAGGAGGAAATATGGAAAACCTGAGAAAGTTCAAGGGGTGGGTGGACAGCATTGTAAAGAACAAGGCGCTTTTCTTCACCATAATAGCGGTGCTTGTGGTGATCGTGCTGCTGGACGCGAACAAGGTGCAGAGAAGCAGGGTGCCTATCAAGGTTGATACCGCAAAGACGGGCGATATAGTGCCCACGGTGTCCGCCACAGGTTACGTCAAGGTGACGCAGTCAAAGCTCGGGGTAAGGGTGCCGGGAGTTATCAAGGAAATACTTGCCATTGAAGGGCAGAAGGTCGCGAAGGGTGACATACTGCTCAAACTGGACAGCTATGAGAACGCGCTCAAGGAATTCAACAGGGTAAAGGCGCTGAAAAGGAAGGGCTTTGCCACCTCGCAGCAGCTGGAGAACGCGCAGTATGCTCTTGACGGCGCACAGATCAAATCGCCGATCGACGGCACGGTATCAAATGTGGTCGTGGACGTGGGAGAGCCGGCAACACCCGCAGTGCCGATCATCACGGTCATCAATCCCAAGGACCTCTCGATAGAGATACAGGTAGACCAGGCGGACATCGGGCAGGTGAAGAAGGGCGCCGATGTAATGGTGAATGCGGACGCGTATCCCGACGAAACTTTCATGGGCAAACTCGAGTTCCTCAATACCGAGGCGGAGCAGAAGATGATAGGGGGCATGCCAAGCACGGACGAAGAGGACAAGATATTCAGGGGAAGGATCAAGCTGGACAACGAGATCACCAAGCTGTTCTCCAATATGAGCGTGGATGCTGAAATAGTTGTGCAGAGGATCAATGATGTTCTCATTGTCCCGAGGGAGGCCGTTGCGAGTGAGAACGAAAAGTTCTATGTTTACATCGTAAAGTGGGGTCATGTGGAGAAAAATCAGATAAAGACAGGTTTTAAGGACAATAATAATGTAGAGATATCCGACGGAATAAGGCCGGGAACGGTCGTGGCCGTGTCCAACATCATTAAGCTGAAGAACGGGACAAAGATAAAAATTGAACGCAAATGACCTCACCTTAAAGGTCGTCGACCTTTGCAAGACCTATAAGCTTGGGCATATCGAGGTCCCGGCTGTCTGCGGCGTCTCCTGCGAGGTAAAGAGGGGAGAGTTCGTTGCAATAACCGGACCTTCCGGGTGCGGCAAATCCACGTTCATGCACCTCATAGGATGTCTTGATAAGCCTACAAGCGGCCAGATCTACCTTGACGGCGATAATGTAGCGGCCTTTGACGACAACCAGCTGGCGGCGATACGCAACAAGAAGATCGGATTCGTTTTCCAGGCCTTCAACCTGCTCCCGAAAATGAACGCGGAAAAGAATGTTTCACTGCCTCTTTATTACGCCGACATCAGACCCGATGAGCGCGATAGACGTGCTCACGCAATGCTTGACCAGGTGGGACTGGAGAAAAGGGCCCACCATAAGCCGGCGGAGATGTCCGGAGGTGAGAGGCAGCGCATTGCCATAGCAAGGGCTCTTATCAATGATCCGGCCATTATGCTGGCAGATGAACCTACCGGGAACCTTGATTCAAAGACAAGCGTTGATATCATGCGGATCTTCCAGGACATAAACAAAAAGGGCGCCACCATAATCGTGGTGACCCATGAGCCCGACATAGTCCGATACGCGAAACGCGTTATCAAGTTAAGGGACGGCGGCATAATAGGGGATGAAAAGCTGGAACAGGTGATCATATGAGGGAATTACTGACCAATACGGTCGAGTCGTTCTATCTTGCCATAGAGACATTGATGTCCAACAAAATGAGGTCATTCCTTACAATGCTCGGGGTGGTCATAGGCGTTTTTGCCGTGATCACGCTTGTCGCGATAGGAGAGGGCGCAAAGGCCTATGTTTACGAGCAGGTGTCAAAGTTCGGCACGGGCTCAAGGTACATGGAACTGCACCCAGGCAAGGAACAGGGCCCTTCAATGATGACGGAAAAGCTAACGTACAGGGATACGGAAGCCATAGAGAAATACTGCCCCTCGGTTGCTGCTGTTGACCCTCGTACCATGGGCGGCTTTGAGCTTAAATACGGCAAACATAAAATGAACATCCAGTTCGGCATGGGGGTTTCTTACAGGTATCCGGAAATGTTCACGCATGGGGTGGTGATGGGGCGTTTCTATACCAAATCGGAGCAGGACTCCAGGAAAAAGGTAGCGGTTATCGGTCAAAAGGTGGTGGAGAAGCTTTTTTCCGGTTTCAACCCGATAGGCGAGAAGATCAAGATAAACGGAAAAGCATTCCTTGTTGTGGGAGTGTTCGAAAAAAAAGGCTATACAATGGGCTTTGATTACGACGAGATAGTGGCCATACCCGTCACCACGGCGCAGAAGCTGCTTGATACCAACAGGATAATGGAGGTTGGCATAAGCGCAAAGACGGACGACCTTCTCTATAAAGCAAAGGAAGAGGTGAAACAGCTGCTGCTCAAGCGCCACAAGAAAGAGGACTTCAGGTTAGACACGATGGAAGAATCGCTTTCCATGATCAACAATATCCTGGGCTTCTTAACTCTTGCGATAGGAGGGATCGCATCCATATCATTGCTTGTAGGCGGGATCGGGATAATGAACATCATGCTGGTTTCGGTCAACGAGAGGATAAGGGAGATAGGCATCAGAAAATCAGTAGGTGCCACAAGAAGGGATATTTTCATCCAGTTCCTTATTGAGTCCGTTGTCATCAGCATGATGGGCGGTACAGCGGGCATTATTCTGGGGGTCGGCACATCAATGGCGATAATGCAGGCGCTTGGAATAACTCCGATAGTATCGCTGTGGTCAGCAAGCCTTGCTTATTTTGTATCGATATTTGTCGGGGTCGTATCAGGTGTTTATCCGGCCACCAGGGCGGCTACGCTTGATCCGGTGGAAGCCCTCAGGTACGAATGACCTCATCCCCTATGGGGTGAGGAGGAATTCTTTAACGCTCGATGCCGCTATAGCCCCGTCGGCCGCGGGGGTGACCGCCTGCCTCAGGGTCTTGTTCCTCACGTCGCCCGCGGCAAAGATGCCGGGAACATTTGTCGCGAGTTTTTCATCGGTTATGATCGCTCCGCTCTCATCCAGCTTGACCAATCCCTTCACCATGTCGGAGTTCAATGAGGTCCTGCCTGTGGCGATTATCAGGGTCCGCGCAGTGTAAACGTGTTCCTCGGTCGTCACCTTGAACAGGCTTCCCGATCTTTCGATGCCTTCTGCCTTGCCGTGAACGATGTCCAACCCGGCTTTTCTCGCGCGCCCCTCCAGTTTTTCTATGAGGAGGACGTCTATGCCGAACTTTTTTGCGTAAAGACCCGCGGTCAAGCCGGCGGGACCGCCGCCGATGATGATGAGCTGGAAGGGCGTGTGCTCCTCTTTGATGAGCATTTGCGGCTTCGGCTTGAACTTAACCGTAGGCACTTTCTATTTCACTTCCACTTCCTTGACCGTCGCTTTTGAACGCCCTTCGACCACTATCTTGTTCAGGCCCAGGTAAAGGGTCATCCTGTCGCCGTATATCTTGTTGCCGTTCCTTTCGGCCCTGGCATCCTCGGTGAGGGTGACCAATTTTCCCGCGATATCGTAGCTCGCGGACCTGGACCAGGCGTGTATCTCGCCGTCGTTGATGCGCACGTTCCCCGTCATGGTCACCTTGTTGCTGCTCTGGCTGTATGTGGAGGCGTCCGCCACGATGTCCGACCCGTTCCTTGTGATGTGCACCTTGTTCCTGGCGGTGACGGTGTTGGCGGAGCTGTCGACGAGCATCTCATCGGCGTTCATTATTATCGGCGAGGGATCAGCGGCCACCTCGGCCGAAGGATGCCCGGTGAGCCTCACTTTCTGCATGCCGACGTCCGACTCCAGATCCTCGGAGCTTATCACGACGTTGCCCTTCGTGAGGGAGATGGCGCCGTGGCAGAGCAGCTTTTTCGTGGTGAGCTTCCAGTTCAGGTTCTTTGCCTGGAACCAGAATCCGCCAAAAGCTTCGCCTTTGCCCTTCTGGGCAAGGTGGAAATATGAGATGCGGTCCGAGGACTTTTTGCCTTTCAGGATCCTCTCCTTAAGCTGTTCCTCGAAGCTCGCGTCGTAGCCGATTGGGTCCTTCATGTAGATCTCGTTCTTATTGATGTTCCATAGTGCCGAAGGGGCGAGGAACTTGATCGTGGGTTTGCCGTTGTCAAAGGAGAGGCCGTTGACGTCCACCATGTCCGCCCTGCCCGTCGATTTGTTCACTACCGCTCTTACGGCCACAAGTTCCCAGTACTTGACGCCGTCGTACACCTCGGCCAGGGTCGCGTCCTTGAAGATGACATCCGCCTTTTTCTGCTCGTTCTGGAGGGTGTCGGATACTTTCTTGCTGAAGTCATCCCGGGGGAGCATCGCCCAGATGAAGAACCCGATGAATATCGCGCAGATAAGGAGGGTGGTACAGGTCGTCCTGCTCATCAGTAGCCGAGAGCCCTCAGCCGGAGCGCTTCCATGGTCTCGGCCAGGCCCGACGCGGCCTTTCCCTGTTTGTAGTAGCCGGTGCCGAGGAGCAGGTGAAGCGCCGCGACGTTGGAGTCGATATCGATGGCTTTTTTGGCGTAATCCACCGCCTCATCGATATCGTCCATCTCGCCGTAGATCGTTGCGATGTAGCCGTAGGCGAAGACGTTCTTGGGGTCAAGTTTGATCACTTTCTGGAATTCCTTTATCGCATCCGTCCTTTTCTTGTTGAAGTACAGCGCGAAGGCGTAACGGAAGCGTATTTTCCAGTCATTGGGGAAGAGCCTTGCTTTCTTGGCGTATATCTTCAGCGCTTTTGGGGCGAAATTCTTGTCCATTTCGTCCACGTTTTTCAGCTCTCTCAGGCCGTCCTCGATCTTGTTCGAATAGGCATAGGTTATGGCAAGCTCGAAGTGCGACCGGGGATCTTTGGAATGGACCTTTACGAGCCATTCCTTCTCATCGATCTCGTCCTTCATGTCCTTCGTCAGCTCAAAGCAGAAAGCCCTTCCGGCGAGGACCATCGGGATAATGACAAGTAAAAGGATAAAAGCTTTTTTCATCCGTTCCTCAACGATTTTATCACACGGACGGCGCTTTTGACACGATATCTTCTGTGATTAACATGCCGGCTATCTTCAGCCAGGCATCGAGCTTGTTCCTGTTGAACATGTACGTGGCGCCGTAGAATGCCGCCATGATCAGTGTGGCCGCGAGCAATAGCAGCCGGTAGGCCTGGTAGGCGGCGAGGCCGTAGTGTTTTTTGCAGAAATACAGGCCGCCCCGGACACCTTCGACAAAATACATCATATTGCCTGTTTTCCTGCTCGTCGTCCCGCCGTAATGGCGGACAGAAGCGCCGGGGAAATAGATGACCTTGAAGCCGGCTTTCCTGGCCCTTAAGCAGATGTCAAGATCGTCGTTATAGAAGAAAAGGTTCTCGTCAAAAAGCCCTATTTTGCCGAGGACGGACATCCTTATGAACATGCAGGCGCCTATTACAAAATTCACTTCAATGGGGTTTTGCGATGTCCATTTCCGTCTTTCAAGGATGCTGCCCTGGCGTTGGATGCTGCCGTCGGGATCAAGCAGCCTGGGCCCGCATATGCCGGCCTCCTGATGTTCATCCATGTACCTTGCGACCGCGGAAAAAGCATCCTCGGTCAGATACGTGTCGTCGTTGAGTATCACCGCGTAACGGCCGGCGGCGAGCTTCAGACCCCTGTTATTCGCCCTCGTAAAACCGAGGTTCGCTTTGTGCTCCGCGATCTTTATGGAAGTATACTTTGACCTTATGAGCTCGATCGTGCCGTCGGTTGAGCCGTTGTCGGTGACGATGATCTCGTATGAAGAGGCTTTTGTATGGTCGATGACCGAAGCGATGCATTCGCCCAGCATCTTCCTGTTGTTGCGCGTCAAAATGATTATCGAGAGGTCAGGCATCAGTCAACGAACCTGTATTTGAACAGGCTCCAGAGCGCCGAGAAACCGTCCTTCCATGTTATCTTTTTTCCGGCATCCCAGTCCCGGCCTTTGTAGGATATGGGGATCTCCCGGATCTTTTTTCCGCTCTTAAGGAGTTTGGCGGTTATCTCCGGATCGAAGTCGAACCTGTTGGCCCTCAACTTGAGGGACTTGATGACCGGGGTGCGCATCATCTTGTAGCAAGTTTCCATATCGGTGAGCCTGGTCCCGAAAAGGACATTGGTTGCGACGGTGAGGACCTTGTTGCCGAGCCAGTGTGAAAAGGACATTTTTTCGGCCTTCCCGCTGAAGCGCGAGCCGTACACGACATCCGCCTGGCCGTTCCGAATGGGCTCGATGAGCTTTAACAGCTCGTTGGGGTCATATTCAAGGTCTGCGTCCTGCACTACTACGACGTCGCCGGTCACATACTGGAACCCTGTCCTTAAAGCGGCCCCTTTGCCCTGGTTCTTTTCGTGGAAAACGGTCCTGATATTATCGCCCTGAAAGCTTTTTAGTATTTCGCGGGACCCGTCCTTCGAGCAGTCGTCGACGAATATGATCTCTTTCTCAAGAGGGACCGCGCGGACCCTTTCCAGGACCTTTTCAATGGTTTCCTTTTCGTTATAGACCGGTATTACTATTGATAATTTCATAGTTCAGTTGGTGAACAGGGTGAAGTTCGCGCTTTCATCGATCTTTGTTATCCTGTTCGCGAGCGACCTTTTCAGTTCATCATAGGCGTTCCTGTCCTCCGAGACGCAGAACACTTTTTCCCTTCCCAGAAGCAAATTAAGGATCTCATCTTCGTCCCTGATGAACTGAACCTCGTTCCTGGAGTAGTATATCATAAAATGGGCGTCGGTACCCCGGTATTGGCAGACGATGTCGCCCGGCTTCGCGTTCATGTCTATATACCGGCAGAAACGGCTCACGGGATTTATCGACCCGTAATTGAGGATCAGCCCGGCAATAAGCGCGAGATATGATATGGAGATGATAGAGGCCGTTGCCGTCAGGGCCTTTTCATGCTTTTTCATCAATCCCAGGACCGAGCCCGTTATAAGTGCCGCGATAAGCAGGGTGATGAACGGCAGGAATACGGGAAGGACGGGGCCTTTCACCTCCGGGAACCGCCGGAATATCATGTAAAGCCCGGTGAGAAGGAGCGGGAGCGCCAGGATGATGCTGATCCAGTACGATATCCGGGCGCAATCCTGCGTGAGTTTGTCCTTTTTTGCGAGGATGCCGGCGATGAAAGCGCCTGTGACGATCGCAAGCGCGGGGAACGCGGGCAGGATGTACCTTGATATCTTGTAGTTCAGGGAAAGCGAGAAGAACAGCATCACCGCGAGGGAGAATATCGCGGGCAGGTTATTGAGCTTCTTCCTGAACGAACGGTAGAATGCCGGATACAGGAAGCCCGACCAGGGGACGAAAAGCGCGAATATCTGGAGGAAGAACGAATAAAGGTCGTACTGGGGTTCGATGGCCCTGTATTTGACGGCCTCGCTTCCCACCGTGTCGACCGGCATAAAATACCTGCCGAAGTTCTTGCTTACCATCACATCAATGAATTGCCGGCCGAGGATCCTGTATTCCGCAATGTACCAGGGCAGCGTGACGGCAAGAAAAACGGCTGCGCACCCGATGATATGCAGAAGGGGAGGGAACTTCTTTTTGTTGATCAGGA
>CAZSXD010000041.1:0-7751 GCA_964611075.1 uncultured bacterium | reverse complement strand
GCCCGCCGGCTCGTGCACGCCGTCCGCAGCGACCGCGCCAATCATGCCGGCGTCATATGCATATCCACATCCCCGCTTGGAAGGGTGGGGGGATTCCAGATAATCCCCGCGGGGCACGGCATGAGCAGCGAAATGATCACCGCGCGCACGCTCACCCAGTGGATGGTCATAGGGCCGGTCAGCGCGCTGGACCCCTCTTTTGAAGGGGTCGCACCTTTCTTCAAGTATTTCCTGCAGCCGCGCTATACCGAGGATGACATCGAGAAGCCTGACTGGCAGAAAAGGCTCCGCGAGAGATTCCTTGTGGAGGTCAAGTACAAGGGAAGCGACAAATGGAAGCCGATGCCGGCGTATCACATGGACCTGGACAAGCCCCTTCCGAAGTGGGCAAGCACGGCCATGGAGGGCATCACTCAGATCAGGATAATGTTCCCCGTCTACAGGGAGGTAAAATAGGACTTGAACCCCAAATTTTACTTAACCACCCCGTTATATTACGTGAACGACGTGCCTCACATTGGCCACGCTTACACCACGATCGCTGCCGATGTGCTTGCCAGATACAAGCGCCTCAAAGGCTTCGATGTTTTCTTCCTGACGGGTACCGACGAGCACGGCGAAAAGATCGCCGAGGCGGCGAAGGCCAAGGGCAAGGAGCCCCAGGCCTTCTGCGACGAGATAGTCGTCCGGTTCAAGTCCGCATGGGAAACGCTTAACATATCATACAACGATTTCATCCGCACCTCGGAGGAGCGCCATGTCAAGGTCGTTCAGGATATTTTCTCTGAGCTCCTGAGGACCGGCGATATCTACAAAGGGGAATACGAAGGCTGGTACTGCACTCCCTGCGAGACCTTTTGGACGGACCTGCAGTTGAAGGAAGTCAAATTGAACACTCCGAAATCGAAAACCGAAGATCAGGAACACACGCCGCACGGCAATTTCTGCCCCGACTGCGGCCGGCCGGTCCAGAAGATAAAAGAGGAAACATATTTCTTCAAGCTGTCGAAATATGGGAAAGAGCTGCTTAAGCATATCGAGAGCAATGAGGATTTCATCAAGCCGGAATCGAGGAAGAATGAAGTCCTGAGCTTCGTTAAATCAGGGCTCAAGGACATAAGTGTTTCGCGCACCGCATTCAGCTGGGGAGTCCCCGTAAAAGAAGATCCCAAGCACGTGGTTTACGTCTGGTTCGACGCGCTTATCAATTACATCACAGCCCCGGGATATGAGTTCAATAAGGCGAAGTTCGAACGGCTGTGGCCGGCTGACATGCACCTGATGGGAAAGGAGATAGTTAGGTTCCACGCCGTAATATGGCCGTGCATGCTGATGGCGCTCGGGCTCAAGCTCCCAAAAAC
Source organism: uncultured bacterium (assembly GCA_964611075.1). GTDB lineage: Bacteria > Margulisbacteria > WOR-1 > CAVSGV01 > CAVSGV01 > CAZSXD01. The sequence continues at coordinate 6,390 of CAZSXD010000041.1, read as the reverse complement.
GGTATTCGGACACGGATGGTGGACTGTGGAAGGCCAGAAGATGTCGAAATCGAAGGGCAACGTAGTCGATCCTTTGGTCCTCTCAAAAGAATTCGGCGTCGATGCCGTTAGATATTTTCTGATGAGAGAAGTGCCGTTCGGGCAGGATGGCGATTTTTCGGAAAGCTCTATGCTCGTCAGATATAATACAGAGCTCGCAAATGACCTTGGCAACCTCCTTAACAGATCGCTTACAATGATCGAAAAGTATTTTAACGGAAGCTTTGAGAAACCCCGGGTGACCGCTTTTGACGATCTTAGCAAGCAGCTTATGGACAGGACGGATTTTATCATTGAGAATAAGTATTCGCGTTACATGGACAATCTCCAGTTTTCCGAGGCTTTAACGGACATCTTTATGCTTGTGAACAAAGCGAATTTTTACATTGAAAAGGAAGCTCCGTGGGCGCTGTCAAAAGCGGGAAAACATGAAGAACTTAAGGCGGTCATGTACAACCTGTTCGAAGAATTGAGGATCTCCGCGATCATGCTGCATCCTTTTATGCCGGACACCTCGAGCAGGATGCTTTCCCAATTGGGACTTGGGCCGACGGAGCTCGACAAAAACCGGCTCAAATATGGCAAGACTGTTGCTGCTAAGATCAACAAAGGAGCTCCTCTGTTCCCGAGAAAATTGAACACTGGAACCCAAGACTGACATTTAGGTTTTTCGGGGCAGGACAAGAAAAAACAATGCTGACGGACACGCACACGCATCTCACGATGCCAGAATACCAGGACCTTGCTGAGGTCTTGAAAAGGGCCAGAACCGCAGGCCTGGAGTTCATAATTGATGTCGGATTCGACATCGGATCATCGGAAAAGTCGACACATCTTTCTGCCGAAAGCGATCTCATTTACACGGCGGTCGGCATCCACCCGCATGACGCAAAATCCTTCGATGAAGTCTGCTACAGGAAGCTCAGGGACCTTCTGAGCTGGCCGAGGGTCGTGGCTCTCGGCGAGATCGGGCTTGATTATCATTACAACCTTTCAACGCCGGACGAACAGAAAAGGATGTTCTCAAAGCTCCTGTGGACGGCCAGGGAGCTGAAAAAGACGGTGATCTTCCACGGCAGGGATTCGTATCATGACATGGTCGATATAGTGAAGTCAGAGGGAAAAGGGGAGATCAAGGGGGTATTCCATAGTTTCGCAGGAACCCTTGATGAGCTTAAATGGATACTCGACAATGGTTTTTACATCTCCATATCCGGAATGATAACCTTCAAAAAAGCCAAAAATATTGCTGATATAGCAAAAGCGGCGCCCATTGAAAAGATATTGATCGAGACCGATTGCCCGTATCTTACTCCGGAGCCCTACCGCGGAAAAAGGAATGAACCGTCCTATGTCAGATATGTGGCGGATGCCCTGGCAAAGGTGAAGGGGATGAACGTAGAGGAAGTGGAGGAGGCAACAACACGCAATGCTAAAGCGCTCTTCGGCATCAAATAAGACTTTCCTGAAGAAGCTGTCGCTTCTTGTGAATTCCGGCCTTCCCCTGTCAAAAGCTCTTGATCTCGCATGCGGTCCCGCTGATCCCTGCGGCATTTCCGGCCAGGTCAAGTCCGGCGTCTCCCTGGGAAGCGCGCTTATGGCCGCGGGTTTCCCTCCCATGGCGGCCGGCATCGTCAGCGTGGCGGAGAAGAGCGGCAACCTTCCTTCGGGGCTTGCGAAAGCGGCCGAATACCTTGATAAGCAGAGCTCATTCAGGAGGAAAATGATCGGCGCGCTTGCATATCCCGCTTTTGTCATCGGTCTATCGGCCGTTTCCGTCCTTGCCTTCTCTATTTTTCTGCTGCCGCTTTTCTCCAGCATTTATGTCGGCCTTGGAATGAGGTTGCCCTTGTTAAGCAGGCTCCTTCTTAAGTCAGTGAAATTCCTGCCCCTTGCGGTCGCCGCTGCGGTCATATCTTCATATTTCATGGGCAAGTATCTCCTGAGCGACCGCGGCATCGGCTTTCCGGTCATCGGCGCTTTCAGGAAGAGGGTCGCGCTTGCGGGATTCTATTCTTCAATGTCGCAGTCGCTTTCAGCCGGCCTGAACATCGTGGAAAGCCATGAAATATCGGCGGATTCGGTGGCGAGCGGCCTGATCAGGGCGAAGCTCAGGGAAGCCTTGCGTTCGGTTAGCGAAGGCGATCCCCTGAACAGGTCCCTGGAGCGGACGGGGCTCTTCGACGCCACGGCCATTTCCCTGATCGAGGCGGGGGAAAGTTCGTCCTCCCTCGGGAATGTCTTTGCCCAGCTTGCGGGCGCGGCGGAGGAGGAGATAGAGGTCAGCGTCAAAACAGTCTCAAGCCTGGTTGAGCCCGTTTCAACGCTGGCAGTGGGGCTGGTAGTTGCTATAATAGTCCTCGGTATGTTCATGCCGATAATAAAGCTCGTCGAGGCTTTTGGAGGATAGAATGAAGAACGGCGGGTTCACTTTAATAGAGCTTTTAGTCGTCATAGCGATCATTAGTATTATTGCTGCTTTCATGGTGCCGAACCTTGTCGGCGTCCAGGACAGGGCGAAGGAGGCGGGGGTGAAAGCGGTCATGCACTCGGTCCAGCTCGCCATAGAATCCTACAATATGGAGAACGAAGCCTATCCAATGGGAACGAACATCTCCCTAAAAGACCTCTGCGAGAACTATTTGATGGCGGGAGGGTACGTTTCCTCAATACCGAAAAATCCTTTCACCGGCAAGGAATATTCCGAAGGCGACAAGGCGGGGAAGATAGTTTATGTATACGACGATGCGTCAGGCGCTTTTAAATTGATCGGCTACAAAAGGAACGGCTTTTCGAAGATCCTTGAATTATCAAATATGTGATCGGATCGGCAGCAGCTATGAAGGCTGTCCGGCGAATTCATCGGCGAACATGATGAATGTGCGGATGACATATTGAAGGGTCTTTGGGGCGATTATCCTGGCTTCATCTCCCTTCTTTATGGACTTAAACTTGTTCGGGTCAATATATTGCTTCATTTTTGCGATCGTTATCTCAGGACAATGATCAGCCTTTAATGCACCATAAGCATTCTTTAATTCTTCCCTTGCTTCAGGATTTTTGGAAAGATAAGTATATGATCTAGTGTACACTGCCAACGTTTCCATGTGGTTCCGAATTGATCGGTTTCCAAAGCTCAGACATTCGATAAGATAGGTTAAAGAATTGGATTCATTCCTTGGCCTATGCTTATTAAGCCACCTGATAAGTTGCACAGGATCCGCGAATTCGATATCTTTTGCTTTTTTCAGCCAGGCACCTTTGTCTGAACGATAATGATCATGCGCGTTTGCAAAGAACTGAAAATATTCCAGCCTATCTCTTACAGATATATTATCAAAACTTAATGAGAGCAATAGGTTGCCGATGGTCGGACCTTCCTTCTTGATCAGGTAAAGCCTTTTAGCATTTAGACGTTCTTCTTCTAGAAATCTTATCAATGCAAAAGGATCTTTGAACTTGATGTCCTTGAACTTTTGAAGCCATTTACCATTGGCTGAATTGTAGTAATCGAAAGCGGCGCCGTACCTTCGAAATCTCTCCTGCTTGGCGCTCACAGAGGGGTTCACATAGCTTAGATTAAGAGCAAGCGTGGCGAAAGCACGAGTTTCTTGCGGGGACTTATTTGAATTAAGCCAGTTTATCGCGTCGTGCGGCTCTTTGAACTTGATTTCTTTTGCCTTTTCCAGCCAAAGGTCATTTGGATTAACGGCGCGTATTTTTGCAGAATCGGCGAACGGATTGGGCACAGAACCCACTGTGTTCAGCCGCCATTGCGACCTTGGCTGATACGCCGGCCTGCAGTGGTTAACTATTGAATGTAGATTACCCAATAGGGTGCTAGCCATAACCCCTCCTATATTATTATCGTCAAAAATCGATGGAAATTTCGTTATTTATCCATAAAAATAGTGATATAATTCATACAAAATGCTGCGTTTTATAAAGCTTATTCTGTTCATACTTGCTTTCAGCAGTACTGTTTTTGCTCTCGACTACAACCCCGACGGCCGCCTGATAATGTCGCTGGGCGGGGAAGTTTCCGTAATGAACCCGATCCTGTCAACGGATACAACATCCTCGGCGATCGAAGGCGTGATATTCTCAGGGCTCGTCAAAGTGGATAAGAACCTCGATTTTGTGCCTGATCTCGCCAGATCATGGAAGGTTTCAAGGAACGGCCTTGTCTGGACGTTCAACCTCCGGCGTGACGTTACCTGGCATGACGGCAGGCCATTCACGGCGCACGACGTAAAATTCACGTTCGATACCATACTCAATCCGAAGGTCAATTCCGTCAGGCGGGGGGATTATATAATTGACGGCAAGCCGATACGTTTCAAAGTTGTGAACAGATACACGATCCAAGCTATCCTTCCAGAGCCATTTTCACCTTTTCTTGTTTCTGCCGCGATGGGGATATTGCCGGAGCATCTGCTCGAAGGAAAAGAGCTCGACATGGGATATTTCAACAATCACCCCATAGGGACGGGGCCTTTCAAGTTCGTTGAATACAAGACCGGCGATCACGTCCTTGTCCGCAGGAACGCTGATTATTATGGCGGGATCCCGAAGCTTGCGGAGATCTTGTTCAAGATAATCCCCGACGAGAACACGGCTTTGGTCGCCCTCAGATCCGGGGAGATCGATGAGACAGGGATACCGGCGAAGGACTTCCATCCGATCAAGGGCGTGAACTTATACAAATATGACGCTCTTTTGTACACTTATTTCGGCTTCAATCTGAAGTCCCCGAAGTTCGCCGATGTCAGGGTGAGGAGGGCTTTAAGCCATGCGGTCAACAGAAAACAGCTGATCGGCCTGATATTCAGAGGTTTTGCCTCCCCCGCGTACGCTCCCAGCGCCCCGGTGTCATGGGCGTATTCGGACGATGTTCATAGATATGAATATGATCCTGCAAAAGCAAAGCAGCTGCTGAAGGAAGCCGGCGTCAAGGACCTTGAGTTCACCGTGCTGGTGAACCAGGGCAACAAGGAGCGCGAAAAGGCCGCGACGATCCTTCAGCATCAGTTCAACAGGGTTGGCGTCAAGATGAACATACGGGTCCTTGAATGGAGCGCGCTCCTCAAGGTCATAAACGCAAGGAAGGACCCGAAGGATTTCGATGCGGTCATAATAGGCTGGTCGCTGGGTGTGGATCCCGATTCGTATTCAATATGGCACTCAAGCCAGTATCCGGCGGGGCTTAACTTCGTTGGCTACGACAACCCGAAGGTGGACAGGCTTCTCGAGAGAGGGAGGCTTGAGCAGTCAAGATCGAAACGCAGGAAGATCTACGCGGAGATGTACAACGAGATCACCCGTGATGCGCCCTACGTCTTCCTGTGGTATCCGCAGGTGCTTGCAGGAGTGAGGGAGAGGGTCGGAGGGCTGTCGGAGCCCGGGCCGGCGGGACTCTTTGTTGACATCGAGAAGGTATCCATAAAGAAATGAAACAATATATTTTCAACAGGCTCCTTCAACTGGTCCCGCTGCTCATCGGGATAACGCTCATCACTTTCTTTGTGATGCACCTTGCTCCCGGCGATCCGACGGCGATGTTCACAGACCCGAACATCAAGCCGGAGGAGCTTGCCAGGATCCGCGCTAACTGGGGGCTTGATAAGCCTCTGACGACCCAGTATTTCATCTGGCTCAAGAACGCCGCAAAGCTTGACCTTGGCTATTCCTACATCTCGGGAAAGCCGGTAGCTGAAGAGATAGCCGAAAGGCTGCCGAACACTTTGTTATTAATGAGCATTTCTTTCGCTTTGATATTGCTGATCTCGATCCCCGTCGGGGTAATTTCCGCCATAAGAAAAGGCTCGGCTTTTGACAATATTTTCACGGTCATATCCTTTATTTTCATGTCCATCCCCACCTTCTGGCTGGCGCTGGTTTTCATGCTGGTCTTTTCGCTTAAGCTCGGCTGGTTCCCGTCGTTCGGGAACCTTGTGCTTCCCTGCGCTGTCCTTGTCATATCCGGCCTTGCCGGCATCACCAGGTACCAGAGGGCCAGCATGATCGAGGTCCTGGGGCAGGAATACATAAAGGTGGCAAGGGCGAAAGGCCTGCCTGAGTTCCTCGTGATCTGGAAGCACGCGCTTCGGAATTCGCTGATCCCCATCATCACGCTGCTGGGCCTATCGCTCCCCGACCTTTTCGGCGGGGCGTTCATCATCGAAACGATCTTCGCATGGCCGGGGATGGGCAGACTTGGCGTTTCCGCTGTGTTCTCAAGGAACTATCCCGTCATCATGGGGATCACGCTCGTTACGGCCGTCCTGATAGTGATCGGCAACCTTCTGGCCGACATCGGGTATGCGATCGTGGACCCGAGGATAAGATATG
>CAZSXD010000040.1:0-7755 GCA_964611075.1 uncultured bacterium | reverse complement strand
CCCAAAGAATAACTCATCGGCGCAAGTCCGCGTCCGCTTCGCCCCCTCGCCAACCGGATACCTACATATCGGCGGTCCGAGGACCGCTCTGTACAACTGGCTTTTCGCGCAAGCGAATAAAGGCACTTTCATCCTGAGGATCGAGGATACGGACAGGACAAGGTCAACTGAGGAAGCTGTCAAGGCGATCCTGGACGGCATGGAATGGCTGGGGCTTAACTGGGACGAAGGGCCGGACGTGGGCGGTGACTACGGGCCTTATTTCCAGACGGAGCGCCTTAAGATATATAAAGAGTGGGTTCAAAAACTCCTCGACCAGAACAAAGCTTACTGTTGCTTCTGCACGCCGGAGGAGCTTGAAGAGCAAAGAAAGATAGCTATACAAAATAAAGAAGCGCCCAAATACGGCGGGAAATGCAGGAAAATGTCGAAGGCCGACACCGATAAGCTAAAAGCTTCGGGCAAGCCGTGCGTCATCAGGTTCAGGCTGCCGGAAGCCGGGACGACAAAAGTCCACGATCTGATAAGAGGCGAAGTGAGCTTCGAGAACGAGGTGCTCGATGACTTTGTCATCGTCAAATCCGACGACTTCCCCACTTACAATTTCGCCGCGGTCGTGGACGACCATCTTATGAGGATAACACACGTGATAAGAGGTGATGATCACCTGTCGAATACTCCCCGACAAATTTTGCTTTACGAAGCTTTCGGCCTGACCCCGCCGAAGTTCGCGCACATCCCCATGATAATGGGTCCGGACAAGGCAAGGTTATCGAAGAGGCATGGCGCCACATCGGTCATCGATTACAAAACTCTGGGCTATCTGCCGGAGGCGATGGTAAATTACATTGCAAGATTGGGCTGGGGCTACAAGGACCAGGAGATTTTCTCGAAAGCCGAGCTGATCGAAAAGTTCACGGTCGAAAAGGTGCAGAAGACCAGCGCTGTCTTTGACGTGACGAAGCTGAACTGGCTGAATTCCCAGTATATCAGGGCTTCAAGCCCTGAGCGGATCGTTGACCTTGCCATGCCTTTCCTGGCCGAAGCCTATGGGAAAGTTGACAAAGCTTATGCTGCAAAGGTCATTAAGTGTCTGATGGACCGGATGAAGACGATCGTTGACGCCGTACCTTTATCCGAATATTTTTTCAAGGATGACTTCACGGTCGATCCGGAAGCAAAGGCCAAGTACCTGGATAAGCCCGGAGCGAAGGAGATAGTGTCAAAGCTTCGTGAAAGACTTTCGAAAGTCCAATCATTCAATAAAGAAGGCCTTGAGCCCATTTTCAAAGGACTTGCGGAGGAATTGAAAGTGAAGCTTGGCGAGATAATCCATCCAACGAGAGTACTTCTGACCGGCAAAGCCGAATCCCCGGGAATTTACGACGTCCTTGAAGTGCTGGGAAGAGATAAGTCTATTTCGAGGCTACGTAACCCATAAGCTTATAGATCAACTTCGCGACCATGAAATCCGGATGGCTCAGGCCTTTGATCGGTGCTAATTCAACGAAATCGAAGCCGACGACGTTCTTCTCCCTCGCCACCGCCCTGAAAACATCCAGGACCTGATAATAGTCAAGACCTCCGGGTTCAGGTGTGCCGGTCGAAGGCATTATTGAGGGATCGAGCGCATCGACGTCGAAAGTGATATAAACGTTCTTCGACAGCTGTGAAAGAACGATTTCAGCAAGCTCCAGCTTATCGGCGAAGTGTATCTTCGAGATCTGGCCTGACTCCTTCGCGAACTTCATTTCGGATGCGTCCATGGAGCGGACGCCCACCTGGACCGCCGGACATACTTCAAGTATCCTCCGCGTCGCGCAGGCGTGGTTGTATTTTGAGCCGTTGTATGTGTCGCGCAGGTCCGCATGCGCATCGAACTGGAGGACGCTCAAGCCCTTAAACTTCTCGGCGCAGGCCTTGACCGCGAACGGGGTTATCGAGTGCTCCCCGCCGAGAATGACCGGGATCTTCTTGGCCTCCAGTATTCGCCCTACTTCCGCCTTGATGGCCCCGCCTACGCCAAGGCTTCGGCGGGCAAGCTTGATGGGGTTAACGACGTGAATGCCAGCCCTGTAAGGCTCGCTATCCAGTTCGATATCATATTCCTCAACATGCTGGGAAGCTTTCAGTATGGCGTCCGGACCCTTCGAAGTGCCCTTACCATAGGAAACGGTTCCCTCATAAGGGACAGGGAAGACCACGAACCTGGCCTTGTCGTAATCGGTGTGAGGCTTGTCGATATCAAGGAATGTTCTGTGAGGCATGCCGCCATTATAGGGTATGAGAATGCCGGGTGCAATTCAGATTGATTTCACGGGCAATAAGGGCTTACAATATACTCGGCCATGAAACGATCATACGCCCTTCTCCTGATCCTGATAGTATTGTCCGTATCGTTCTTGTATCCCTCGTACGGTGAGGAGTTGAACGATACTCCCAGCATCGAAGCCTCGCCCCTGACATATCCGAATATCGTTCTGTCCGGATATAAAAGATACACATACAGACGTTTAAACTTTGATGTCATCCCGGATCCAATGGTCCTGCCTCTCGACATAGCGCCTTCGAGCGAACCCTGGGAGGAAGCGTTGAAGCTGGGGATAAACGGACAGCTGACAACTGACCTGAGCGTTAATGCCTACTTCCAGCAGCTTACGGGAAATCCCGACGATCCTTTGCGATATGATTATCACAGCGACATGTACGATATCGATCTAACCTATCAGGACAACCATCTTATCTTCGGCTCCCTTAGCGATTTCTATCGCTCGGAGTTCTACTCGCAATCGGATTATGCCGGCGTGATGGTCAGCAAGGACATGGGACCCATCACTCCTTTCATCGGGGCCTCCGGCTATGTCGCCATGAACTACGATGATGAGGGCCAGACCTTCAATTCGATGTCGGCTTACAGGGCGCCTTTATATTCCGGCACCGATGCTTTCCCCCGTTACGGCAATTACTTCAGCGAGCTTGACACGAAATTCTGGATGAACAAGTTCGAGGCTCATGACAAGCTTGCGTTCACGCGGGCTCCGGCAGGATTTGCCAGGATAAAGGACCGGCCCGGCTCATTCTTCACGACGGACAGCCACATGCTTGCCAATACCGATGCGGTCGAGATCGACGGCCAGAGAAGGTTCAGGGGGCTGGATTATTCAATGAACTACAACAGGGGGGATATCGCTTTCAACAGGCCGCTTGACGAATATTCAGAGATCATGGTGACGGGCCAGTCGCTGGCTTCGCCCGTAAAATATTCTTCCTCCCCCGGCGGCATCAAATGGAAAGTCAACGACGCCAATACGATCACCGCCGGATATGTTTCGGGGACAGGCCTGCACGACGCCTCCCGCAATTATTCGATCACCAACATGACATATTCTCTGGAACGTCCTGATAACATCGGGCTCATGCTGGACGTCAACAGTTCGCAATGCGATGACGGCTCCGATCTCCATGCGGGAGGAGCGACCGCCTTCACGTTCGCATATACTACCGGGAGATTGCGCCTCGATTCGTCGATCAGCGGAATGGACCGTCATTTTGCTTCGACCGATCTGCTTTTCCTGGGAAGCACCCGCAGTTACCACAACGAAAGTTCAAGCATCTCATATGATATATCGGGCGGGCCGCTTTCCCGCGGGACCCTGATGATCGGATACAACGTAAATGTCACGACCACGTTCGAATCGTCGAATTATTACGATAAGGCCGAAGCAAGCATATTCGAGGACGACCTGCTTATTGACGGCTGGCTCGGCATATATAACCGCTATCAGCTTGAAAGGATAAGGTTCTATGGGGAGAGGAGCTCTCTTCTCAACCTGCTGAGCCTTGATATGAGCCATTTCTATGATTGGGCGGATGATCCCTCAAAGGTCTATGTCAAATACCTGACGGCGAACACCGATCCTGATGATCTGGCAAAGATCGACAGGTCGAAGATCGAGGTCGGGACTTTGCTGACGCTTCAACCATGGTCGATACTGATCAGCAAAGGCTCCGATTACTCGTTCTCTCAAGCCGGATCATCCCTCGAATCGTCCAGTTATGCGAGGCTCACTTACAGACTGGCGGATACAAACGTTCACTTTTATGCCGATAATTCCTTTTCCGACCTTTCCGGCGATTCCCTGGACAGGAGCATGTCGGTCTCCGGCTTTGGCATGATCTGGAAATTCCCCCTTGAACAACCTGTTCTCTCCGGGATCTATTTAAGCGCCGGGGTCAGGATGATCGCCTTCAGGGACAGGATCACAGCGGATAACAGCTGTGACGGCACCGAGGTGGGATTCAACGGCTCCCTGAATTTCTGAGGACCATTATTATATGAGCAAAGAAAACCTTAATCAACTCCGTGAACAAATGGTGACCGAGCAGCTCATCCCCCGCGGGATATCAGATAAGCTTGTTCTGAACGCGATGCGCAAGGTGCCCCGCCACAAATTCATGCCGAAACATATTGAAGAAGCCGCTTATGAGGATAATGCCCTGCCTATCGGCGAAGGACAGACCATTTCTCAACCGTATATGGTGGCGATAATGACGGAGAAACTCGGACTAAAAGGCGGCGAAAAAGTGCTCGAGATAGGCACTGGCTCCGGCTATCAGGCCGCTATACTTGCCGAGATAGCAAAGCAGGTATATTCAATAGATAAAGAACCTGTTCTGGCCGACAGGGCAAGGAAAATATTGAGTGAACTTGGATACAAAAATATCGAAATTTCGACCGGCGACGGCACGGTCGGGCTGCCGGACAAGGCGCCGTTCGATGCGATCATCGTGACCGCCGGAGCACCATCCGTCCCCAAGCCGCTTATCGACCAGTTATCAGACGGCGGGCGGCTTGTCATCCCCGTGGGAGAACCACATTATCAAATTCTGACGATCGTCACAAAACGAGGCAGGAAGATCGACACTGAAAATTGCATCGGATGCGTGTTCGTCCCGCTTGTCGGCAAATTCGGCTGGAAGTAACCTCATCCCGCCCCTATCGGGGCACCCTTCTCCTGTAAACAGGAGAAGGGAATTACGTTAACTTAATGTACGGCCACTCTCCACATAGTGGAGAGGGGTGGCCGAAGGCCGGGGTGAGGAGGCCTTGCCAAATCAATAGCTTTGTGGTAATATCCTTCTTTGCGCGACAAAACTCGCAAAATCGCGGTTGAAACGTCCATAAATCGCGGTTTGACGACAAAATTGGACAGGCCTGCCTGCCGGCAGGCAGGGAGGACTGGTCACAATGGCAGAAGAATATAAAGGCACGTCTTTGGGGAGTTTCAAGAGCAAGGCCGAAGACCTGGATGAGCTTATAAGAGCGACCCTGGAGGAAAGCAGAAAAGCGGAAACAGCCCCGAAAAAAGCCGAGGAAGAGGAAAAGGCCCAGGGATTCAAGGCTACCCACGTAACGCTCCCCTCGCAGCCGAAACCCATACAGAAAGAAGATCAGCCGGCAGCGGCGATACCCACCGAAAAGCAGGAAGAGGCCATGGCGTACGAAGCCACATTCAAAAGCTACAAGATGGGCGATATCGTGAAAGGGACGGTCGTGAAAGTGGACCCCAACGGCGTTCTGGTGGACATTAATTACAAGTCGGACGGCTTCATCGCCCCCGCGGAACTTTCCGACAGGTCGTTCAGCAACATCAATGAGGTCATCAAGGTCGGCGACAAGATAGATGTCATCATCGAGAAGCTGGAGGACAAGCAGGGGTACATCGTCCTTTCAAAGAGGAAGGCCGACCATGAAATGAAATGGAGGATCGCCTTTGACGCCTACAAGAACAGGAAGGTGATCGAGGCGAAAGTGACGGGAGCAGTGAAAGGCGGCCTCGTGGTGGACTATAACGGCATAAGAGGGTTCATCCCCGCCTCGCAGGTGTCAAAGGAGACCGAGGAGTCCTTCGAGAGCTTCGTCGGTAAAATGCTGCCGATAAAGGTGATCGAGATCAACAGGCGGCAGGGCAAGGTCGTGATGAGCCACAAAATGGCGGCCGGCGAGAAGCTGAAGTCGGAAGCGTTCAAGCTCATCGACGAGCTCGAGGTAGGCCAGACACGCCACGGAAAAGTGACGAGCATAAAGAACTTCGGCGCTTTTGTGGACATAGGCGGGATCGAGGGGCTTGTGCATCTCACGGAACTCGCGTGGAAAAGGGTAAAGCATCCTTCCGACATGCTCAAGGTGGGGCAGGAGCTTGATGTGTTCGTCCTCGGCGTGGACAAGGAGAGCAAGAAAGTGGCGCTGGGCCTCAAGCAGCTTGAGCCGGATCCATGGGTGAACGCCGCTGAGCTTTACAAGCCCGGCATGATCGTCAAGGCAAAGGTGGCAAGGTTCGTCAAGTTCGGCGCTTTCGCGGAGCTGGACGGGAACCTGGAGGGCCTCATTCACATCACGGAGCTTTCGGACAAGCCGATAGCCCGGCCGGAGGAAGCAGTAAATGTGGGCGACGTCGTTGACGTAAAGGTGCTGAAGGTGATACCGGAAGAGCAGAAGATCGGACTTTCAATTAAGGAAGCAAAGAAGGAAGCCGAAAAGAAAGAGCTTGGCGAGTTCAAGCAAACGGAAGAAAAGAAGACCGTCACCATCGGCGACGCGATAAAAGATAAGAAGTCACTAGACCTGTCCCAGAACGATAACCAGCCCTGAACTATTTCAGACCATCAATATCTTATTTGATTTGGGCGGTTCGCTGGGTTTGCGTCCGCAAAGCACATCTACTGTAGCCAATACCGTTGAACACAATGCACTGCTGGCTTCGATAAGACAACCAGTCAACGTACCAAACAAAGCACCATAATAATCAAGCAGAAAACCTGGAATACCCATCTCCGAAGTATTCTTTAGGCAGATACTATCAGTAACCATTTCTCCGGCTTCTTCAATCCCGCCGCGCTTCGTCAATGTATCGAACTCTTTCTTGAATGCTGATCCCCAGGTAACAGGAGTATTTTTCTGCTTGCCCTCGTCAAATATCTTTTTGCCAAGTAACTTATTAATTTTTGCTTTTTCATCATCAGTCAAATTTACTATCTTTACTATCGCTGTGTTGCCAACCCTCAATTGAGCCGCTGTCGGAGTCGCCTGTACACTTGCCATTTTAATCTTCCTCCTTATATTGACCTTGGATCCGCCTGTTCCTCCCCCACATGTATATTATCGACAGAAATAAACGAAAATTTCACATTATCTTATCTTCTCTTTGTGGTAAAATATCCGGGCATGACCAAAGAAGAACTTGGCAAACTGATCAAAGAAGCCGCGCTTCTTAAGGGCGAATTCACCTTAAGAAGCGGCAGGAAAAGCAATTACTACTTCGACAAGTATCTCTTTGAGACCCGCCCCGATGTCCTCAAGCCCCTTACAAAAGAACTGGCTAAACTCCTTCCCCCTCTTGATTCGTTCAACAGATTAGCCGGTCCCGAGCTCGGCGCGGTGGCGCTTGTCACTGCCCTTTCCCTGGAAGTGAACAAGCCGTTCATCATCGTCCGCAAGGAAGAGAAGCTTCACGGCACGAGCAAGATGATGGAGGGCGAGGTGTTCAAGGGGGAAAAGGTCGTCATGATCGAGGATATACTGACAACCGCAGGCGCTGCGATAGCTTCGGTCGACAAGCTGAAGCATTCGGGCATTGAAGTCATCATGATCATAGGGGTGCTGGACAGGGAGGAAGGAGCGAGAGAGAACATAGAAGCCGCAGGATATCCGTTCAAGGCTCTGTTCACCAAATCCCAGCTCGGCGTATGAACTTC
>CAZSXD010000039.1:0-7815 GCA_964611075.1 uncultured bacterium | reverse complement strand
TAATTGGCCACGTCCGCCGCGAGTTTCGGGTCGCGGTCGATGAAGGATATCCTGAGGATTCCCTTTTGTTCCTTCACTTTCATCGCCTTCTGGATCTTCTTGATAAGGTCGTCTTTCCTGCCCATACACCAGTATTGTTTCAGGTTGAGTCCGTCAATGATCATCTCCGCCAGGCTCCTGCTTTTCAATATGTCGGGGAAATTCGTGGAGCGGCCCAGGATGGACTGCGTGAGGTCCGTGGGTATGTTCAGCGTCGAGCCCGTCATCATCGAGGAAAGCGCCAGTATCCCCTCCACGCCTTTCCCGGCCTGGCGCGGTATGAGAAGGGTGGTTTCCGCCCTGTACTTGGGCGGCATGACGAGGCAGATCGCTACCGTCGCCACGATGATCACCGCCGTAAAGGAGATCACGAACTCCTTCCACTTGTACAGCACCCTTGCGTAATCAATGATGTTTATTTCGTCTTCCATGCCTCTCACCTGTTGACGCTCGGGTCCCACTGCGGCCCTGACACAATGTCCCTTGCCGCGTTCCTTGAATCCCTGAATCCGATCAGTATCCCGGCCATGTCCGCCCAGTCGGCGAACCATGACTGCGGCACGTATATCACGTCGCCCGGCAGTATCACGGGATTCTCCGAATCTTTTTCCCACGCAAGGTACTTATTAACCTTCACTTTTATCACCACCGGATCGGCGGGATCGCCCCTTATTATGCCGATGTTGTCGGTGGCGGCGAACCGGGTGAACCCCCCGGCGCTTCCGATGTAGTCGGCCACCGCAGAGCCCTCCACATATCTGACCGGGCCCGGCTTCACCACATAACCGAGAACGTACACCTGATTGAATTTCTGCGGCACCACCACGGTGTCGCCGTCCCTCAGGATCACGTTCTGCCCGATGTCGCCGTCCTTCTCCACTTTATAGAAATCGACCACCTCGGCGGTCGCTCCCCTCTTCACCGATATCCGGTTGAGCTCGGCGAACGGCGTAAAGCCTCCGGCGAGATTCACGAAATTGATCAGCCTGCTCTCCTCCTGAGCGCCGTCCGGCACCCCGTACATTCCCGGCTTCAATACCTGGCCCATCACATAAACTCTTACCGGTTTCGGCAGCTTGATGAGCACTGTGACCTGCGCGTCAGGGGCGTAATTTTTCAGGCCCTTCTTGATCAGGCCTTCCAGGTCGGCATTGGTCATCCCTTCCACCCTGATGACGCCGACCAGGGGAACGTAGATCCTGCCGTCCCTTGAGACCGCGACGGAGTGCGTGTCCTGCATGCTCGTGGTGACAACGGTCTGCGGGCCCTGCATGGTGGCGATGGGATTCACGATGAGGATGTCCGGGTTGTCCTTGTTCCACGCGTGTATCTCCAGCGTGTCGCCCGGGCCGATGATGTATTTCGGCTGGTCGGCGCCAAAAGCCGACATTGTTACGACCGCGAGCAATATAAAGATGATCGCTGAGTTTTTCATTTTACCACTTCCGACGCACGGACGAATTTCACCCCTTCATTCGCATAACGGGGCATCATTTTCCTCAGGACGCGTATCGTCGCGGGCCTTGAAGCATGCCCGATCCCTATTGCGCTGCCCCTGCGCCTGGCCTTTGCGATCAGGAGCTTAAGCCTCGACTCAATCGAGGCCTCTCTTATGTCCCCGTCGAGGAACATGTCGTTCTCCCCGGCCCTTAACCCGTGCTTTTTGGCGATCCTGTAAGCAACGGACCGGGACGATGTCTTGCTGTCAATGAAATAAACGTTCCTTCCGTTCAGCGAGGAAAAAACGTCGTCCATGATCCTCTCGTCCGGCGTGACCCTTGATCCCATGTGATTATTAAAACCGGCTGCAAGTTTAACACTATCAAAGCCCTCAAGCACCAGTTTTTTGATGTCCCCGGCGGGATCGCCGTATCTTATCACACCGCCGCCGTCCGAAGCGAAATCCCCGTTCTCCGATTCCATGGGAAGATGGAGCATCACCTCGAATCCCGCGCGCCTCGCCTCCATCGCCACCTTGCCGGAAGCCGGCAGGCCCGGCAGCACGCTTATTGTCAGAGGCTCTTTTATCGAGAATATCTCCCTGTACGCTGTTGTGTCGCCGCCGGCATCGTCAAGTATTATCGCGACCTTGCAGGCCTTTTTGAACTTTTTTACTGTCTCGCGCTGCTCCGCGGCCCTTTTTACCGGCGGCCGCACAACTTTCTCCTCGAGATACCTGAAGTTGCGGATTGAGAGAACGACATCAATGAAAAGGACGACGGACACGATCAGCACTACGGCAAGGCCTATGTTGAACTTGAGCTTCTTGTCTTCGCGTAAAGTCTTCCAGTCAAGCTTGCGTAATTTATCTAGGCGGAACCGCACTAGCGCGTCTCACTCTTTGGGTGTTCCTCTTTAACGTGACCGGGGCTTTCTTCAGGAGGTCCTTCAGGACCTCTTCGGCCTTCTTGAGCTGGGCGTCGCTCTTATCATCCACTTTCTGCTCAAGGGCGATCTCCGTAGCTTCCTCCGTGGGGATCTCAACAACATAATCCGGTTCTATGCCCTTCTTTGATATGTCCGTTCCGTTCGGCGTCAGGTACTTTGCTATGGTTATGAGTACGGCCGATCCGTCATCCATCTGCTTCACGTTCTGGATGAGCGCCTTGCCGAAGGACCTTGTCCCTACCACCGCAGCGACTCTGTTGTCCTTCAGCGCGCCCGCCAGGATCTCCGACGCCGAGGCGCTCGATTCATTGATTATGACGACCATGGGCTTGTCCCAGATGGGGTTCCCTGAGCTGCTGATCGTCTCTTTTTTCCCTTCCCTGTCGATGGTGTAAACTATGACGCCATCCTTGATGAACATGCTGCCTATCTCGATGGCGTTCTGGAGAAGCCCTCCGCCGTTGTTCCTCATATCAAGGATGAGGCCCGGGACCTTCCTGCTCTTGAAATATTTCAGGGATTTTTGCATTTCTTCGCTGGCATTCTGGTTCTCGAACGTGTTCAGCTTCAGGTAGCCGATGTTGCCTTCAAATATCTCGGTCTCGACGCTCTTTATGACGATCTTTTCCCTCACGATCTTGTATTCCTTCGGCTCTTTCGCGCTCCCCCTTATGACCCCAAGCGTGACGAACGAGCCGTTCGGTCCCCTGATGTATCCGACCGCCTCATCGAGGGCCATGTCCTTAGTGGGCCTCCCGTCGATCGTCACTATCGCGTCCTTGGGCTTGAGCCCGGCTTTCCAGGCGGGGGTATCCTTTATGGGCGAGATGACCATCAGCTGCTTGTCCTTCATGCCGATATATATCCCGATGCCGCTGTACGAGCCCGAAAGCCTTATCTTCATTTCCTTGTAAGATGCGGGTTCGAGGAACCTGGTGTACGGGTCGTCCAGGGATTCAAGCAGACCCCTTATCGAGCCGTACATCAGCTTGGTATTGTCGAGGTTCTTTTCCAGGTAGTCGTTCTTTACCGTGTCAAGGACCTGGAGATAAATGTTGAGCTTCGCTTCCAGGTCATCGGCCGATCTTGCCCTGTGGACGTCGGCCGGCAGAAGGAGTAAAGCGGCAAGTATCACGACAAGAACGATCAGGGACCAGAATTTCCGCATTCTCAAGTCTCTCCTTTTACGGCAGATACTTCAGGGGGTCGACGGGCCTTCCGTCCACTCTCACTTCAAAATGAAGATGGGGGCCGGTGGAAAATCCCGTGCTTCCGACAAGACCGATAACCTGTCCTTTTTCAACGTTCTGCCCGGCCTGCATGTATATCCTGGACATATGGCCGTAAACGGTAGTATACCCTCTTCCATGATCGATTACCACAGCTTTTCCGTAGCCGTCCCAGAAACCGCTGAATATGACCTCGCCGCCGTCGGCAGAAACTATAGGCCTCCCGTGGGGGGCCGCGATGTCGATCCCCGAATGGAAATGCAGCCCACCCCACAAGGGGTGTCTCCTGTACCCGAACCCGGAGACCAGCCGCCCGCGAATGGGATACATTAAGCGTCCGGAGCCGGGGGCCGCGGTCTGCTTCCTGCCCCTGATAAAGCGTTCTATCTCATAACTCGATGCCTCGAGCTGCTGCACCCGCCTCTCATACTCTATCCTTCTGTTCTTCAGGTACTGGTAGGATATTTGTTTCTCGGCCTCGGAGCGTGAGATGCGCACCTTTTCGCTCTCAATTTCCCTGACCAGGCCCTTTATTTCCCTGTTGGAGGTCTCGAGCTCCGTTCTTGTCCTTCTCATGGTGAATATCTGCTCCTTCAGGCTGCCGATAAGGTCCGCGTCCCGCCTTATGACCCGCCCGAAATAGTATGACCTGTTGATGAAATCGGACATCGATCTGGAAGAGAATATGATCTCAAGTATGCTCGCCCCTCCGCTCTTGTACACTTCCACTATCCTGCCCCTGAGCTCCCTGCTGATGAGCTTTATCTTCTTCTCCGCATCCGCGCGGTCCCTTGTCAGCTCGACGATCTTTTTTTCGTTATACCCCACCTTGCCCTTCGCCTCGGTCAGGTTCTTCCTGGCCTTGAAGAGGTTCTTCCTGATGACGGCAAGGTTGTTCAGCGCTTTCTGCTCCTCGTATTTCGTGGCTTTCAGCTTCTCTTTCTGGCTTTTCAGCTCGGACTGGATATCAAGGAGTTTTCTCTGTTCGTTGCTCATATCTTCGCAGAACGAGGCGCCGAAAGTCAGGAGAATAACAAAGAAAATAATGTAAAATAATCTGTTTTTCACCGCAAGATGAACGATTTTATCACATTTATCCGGTGCGGCCAAGCATGTGGGAGGTCCTTCTCTTCCTGTGGAACGTGACAGCGAACCTGTGGGCCTCGTCGCGGATCCTGCGCAGGAGCTTGAGGGCGGGAATGTTCTTATTAAGCCTTAACGGAAGCTTCCTGCCCGGCAGGTAGACCTCTTCAAGCTTTTTGGCCAAGGCAGCGATCGAAGCCCCCTTAGGGACGAAATTTTTTGCCGCGTTCAGTTGGGGTTTCCCGCCGTCCACAAGTATCAGGTCGGGTACCGCAAGCTCTCTTGAAAGCGCGCCGGTGTAGCGCCTCATCACGACGTTGCGCATGGCCGCCTGGTCGTTGTTCACGTGCCCCACCCTGAACTTGCGATAATCGGACTTGAAAGGCTCGCCTCCTTCAAAAACGACCATTGAGCCGACGGTCTCGACCCCCATCGTCGTGGAAATGTCGAAGGCTTCGACCCTGTAGGGCACCTTAACCAGCCCAAGCATCTTCTGGAGGTCGAACAGAGAATCGGCAACGAGTTTTTCCTTCTTAAGCCTCTGCTCCATGATGAATTTCGAGTTCTCGGCCGCCATGCCGTACAGGCCTTTCGCGTCGCCTGAGGCGGGTTCGACAACCGACACTTTTGACTTTTTGAGCGAGGTGAGCGCTCTTGCAAGCATCGGAGCCTCTTTTCCCGCATCAACGATCACCTCGTCAGGTATATATGTAGAGGCCGAGTAATACTGAACGACAAGAGTGGGCAGGATGTTCCCTTCCTCTTTCCTGTCGATCTCCCTGATCAGATAGCTTTCCTTGGCCGTCAGCTTGCCGCCGCGGATCTCGAGGATCAAGACGAGCGCGTATCCGCCGACGACCGAAACATGGAACACGTCCCTGTCGGCCCGATCGCTTGAAACCACCTTCTGCTCCTCAAATATCTTTTCGAACATCCTGAGCTTGTCGCGCAAACGGGCGGCCTTTTCGTATTCACGCCCTTCGGAAGCCTCCTTCATCTCATTCTTGAGTTTCTTTATCGCGGTCCCGTATTTCCCGTCGAGGAACAGCTCTATGTCCTTGACGTTCTTCATGTAATCCTCTTTTGATGTTTCCCCGGCGCAGGCCGTGCCTGCCAGCAGGCAGGGACCCGGGCACTTGCGCATGTGGTAATAAAAACACTGCTGCGGCCGCTTCCTGAACTCCTTGCACCACCGTATCTGGAAGAGCCTTTTGATGACATTGATGATGTCGCGTACGGTCTGGCTCATGTAGGGCCCGAAATATCTCGCTCCGTCTTCCGCCGTCTTCCTCACCATTACAAGCCTTGGCCATTCCTCGTTCACGGTGAGCTTGAGGTACGGGTACTGCTTGTCATCGCGCAGCAGGACATTGTACCTGGGCTTGTGTTTCTTGATGAGCGTCGCTTCCAGGATGAGCGCTTCGAGCTCGTTGGAGGTGACGATGTAATCGACGTCATGGATGTGCGGAGAGACCTTTGAGCCCGGCCTGAAATGCGATGCGATCCTTTTCCTTAAGCGTTTCGCCTTCCCTACATATATTATCTTTCCCGACCTGTCCTTAATGAGGTATACACCGGGTCTGTCCGGCAGGTAATGGGGGCGCTTCATGCCTTGCGGGACGCGGAAACGTTAAGCCTGACGGTAGCGGAAATGTCGGATGCGAACTTCACCTGGATATCGAACGCGCCGGCGGCCTTTATGGGTTCATCAAGGACGATCTTTTTCTTGTCAATATCGATACCCAGCGATCCGTGGATCTTTTCCGCGATGTCCGCGTGCGTTACACTCCCAAAAAGCTTGCCGCTCTCGCCAGCGTCGACGGATATCTCGATCTCCTTGCCGTTGAGCTTTGAGGCGATCTCCCTGAGCGCGGCCCTTTCCTGTTCTTTTTTCTCCTGGGTTTCCTTTATCTTCAGGTCAAGCTTGGAAAGCGAGGCGGGTTTTGCCTCGATCGCCAGTTTCTTCGGGAACAGAAAGTTCCTTGCGAACCCGTCGGAAACATTGACGACCGCATCTTCTTGGCCGACATCTTTTACGTCCCTGAGCAGTATTACTTTCATTATTCCACTGTGTAGGGGAGAAGCCCGATCTGCCGTGCCCTTTTCACTTCATTTGCCACCGCTCTCTGGTGACTTGCGCAGCAGCCCGAGGACCTCATGGTGAGTATTTTCCCGCGTTCGGACACGAACCTTCTCATCTGATCGATCTTCTTGTAATCCGGTATAGTTTTTTCCGCGCAGAAGACGCAAATCTTCTTCCTTCTCTTCCTCTGCGGCCTTCCCTCTTTATCTTCCCTGTCCCTTTCTCTTGCCAAATTCATCCCTCCTAATTAAAACGGGATCTCTTCCCCTCCGGGCTGGGTCGCATCCGAAGCGGGCGCGGCAGGCGGCTCCGCCGGTTTTGCCGGATGGTCATCTTTCCTGCCCAGCATCTGCATGCCGTCCGCCACCACTTCGGATATGGTGCGCTTCTCCCCGTCCTTTTCGTAAGTGCGTATCTGCAGGCGTCCTTCTATGAAAACAGGCCTTCCCTTTTTAAGGTACTCGCCGCATATCTCCGCAAGCCTCCGCCACGCGACGATATTGATGAAATCGGCTTCGTTCTTTTCCGACTTCGCCGATATCCTGTTGATCGCGATCGTGAACCTTGCCACGGGAATGCCGCTGGGGGTATACCTCAATTCCGGGTCTTTCGTCAGATTTCCTATCAAAAAAGCTTTGTTATACATCAGAATGGTAGATCGCTTTCCTCTGCCGGCAGTTCCTCAACACCCGGAACTTCATCCGATGCTGCCTCGGAGGGAGGCATGGCCTGCCCGCCGGTAGGCGAGGCCTGCTTTTCTGCCGTCTCAAGCATCTTAATGCTTCTGGCCACGACCTCCGTCGCCCATTTGCGCGCGCCTGATTCGTTCTCGTACGTCCTGATCTGGATGCGGCCTTCAATCAGGACGGACCTCCCTCGCTTGAGGTACTGGCCGCAGATCTCGGCAAGACGCCTCCAGGCGATTATGTCGAATTGGTCGGACTGTTTCTGTGCGTTGTCCTGAGAGAACCTTTCGACGGAAAGCTGGAACTT
>CAZSXD010000038.1:0-7972 GCA_964611075.1 uncultured bacterium | reverse complement strand
CCGAGGATAAGATATGCTAAAGAAGAATAAACTGGCAGTGTTCGGTCTGGCCGTCCTGACCGTATTTGTCTTGCTCTCGGCGATTGCTCCGGTCATCGCTCCGTATGATCCCGACGACATCCTGGAGAACGAGATCCAGGGCCCATCCGTCAGGCACCTTCTGGGGACGGACGACTTGGGCCGCGATATCCTGAGCAGGATATTGTACGGCGGAAGGATCTCACTTTCCGTTGCCGTGATCGCGGTGGCCGTGGCGCTGACGATCGGGATCCTGCTGGGCTCCTTATCGGGATATTTCGGTGGTCTTATCGATTCGATGATCATGCGGTTCACGGATATCATGCTTTCCTTCCCCTCCATATTCCTGATACTTGCCGTCCAGTCTGTCCTGACACCAAGCATATATAACGTCATGATAGTGATCGGGGCCACTTCGTGGATGGGCATCGCCAGGCTTGTAAGGGGCGAATTCCTGACCATAAAGCAGAGGGAGTTCGTTGAAGCGGCAAAAGCTATCGGATGCGGCGACTTCAGGATCATATTCAGGCACATACTTCCGAACTCGTTGCCCCCCGTGATCGTGGCGGGGACACTGGGGATGGCGGGCGCCATACTTACGGAATCGGCATTGAGCTTCCTGGGCCTCGGCGTCCAGCCGCCTGTGCCCAGCTGGGGCAACATGCTCATGGATTCACAGGCATACTTGCTCGACGCGCCGTGGATGGCGGTGATACCAGGCCTGTTCATAGTGCTGGCCGTTCTTTCGCTTTATTTCGTGGGAGAGGCTTTGAGAGGATCGCTTAATCCGAAGGAGTAACATGGGCGGAATACTGGAGATCAAGAAACTTTCGGTCAATTACGGCGTGGGCGATAATATCGTCAAAGCCGTGTCGAACGTGGATATTTCGGTGAATGAAGGGGAGATCGTGGGACTTGTGGGCGAGTCGGGGTGCGGCAAATCGAGCATCGCTCTCTCAATAATGCGCTTGATAGATCCGCCGGGCAGGATCTATGGCGAGGTAATGTGGGGAAGCTCAAATCTTCTGAACCTGACAGAAAGGGACATGAGGCGGATAAGGGGCAAGGAAATAGCGATGGTCTTTCAGGACCCGTTCGCGGCGCTGGACCCGCTGTTCCGTGTGGGCGAGCAGATAGCGGAGGTCTTCAGGGTGCACGGCAGGCTGTCAAGAAGGAAGGCATGGGAGAGTACAATTGAAATGCTCGACCGCGTGCACATCAAGGAACCCCGCATCAGGGCGCGCGATTATCCCCATCAATGGAGCGGAGGGATGCGCCAGCGCGCGGCCATAGCGATGGCGATGGCGCTGTCTCCGAAACTCCTCATCGCGGATGAGCCGACCACCGCCCTGGACGTGACCACGCAGAAAAGTATTCTTGAGCTGCTGAGGGAGCTTAAAACATCAATGCTGTTCATTTCGCATAACATAGCCCTTGTCAGCGAGCTGTGCAGGACCATATATGTGATGAATGCAGGGCAGATCGTGGAGCAGGGGGCGCCTTCAGAAATTATCACAGGGCCAAAAGAAAATTACACGAAAATACTCGTCGATTCCTTCAGGGAGATAAATTATGGCGCTCATTGAAGTGAATGACCTGACCAAACGTTTCGGCGCCGTCAAGGCGCTCGACGAAGTGAGCTTTGCCGTGGAAGGAGGAGAGATCTTCGGGATAGTGGGCGAATCCGGCGCGGGCAAGACCACCCTTGGAAGGATAATGCTCAAATTGTTGCAGCCCTCACACGGAGAGGTGACCTACAGGGACGGGTTCTCAAGGCGTGATTACCAGATCGTGTTCCAGAACCCTTATACCTCCCTGAACCCCCGCATGAAGGTGGGGAGCATACTGAAGGAGCCGCTTAAGGTTCACGGCGTTAAGAAGGATATCAGCGAACTTCTCAATGAAGTGGGGCTTGACGCGGGATTCGCCGGGAAATTCCCGCATGAGCTTTCCGGAGGGGAGCGTCAGAGGGTGGGTATAGCCAGGGCCATCGGTATCGGCCCGAAGTTCGTCCTCCTTGATGAGCCAGTTTCATCCCTTGACATAACGGTTTCAAGCGGCATCCTCAAGCTCCTGAAGAGGTTGAAGGCGGAAAAGGGGCTGACCTATGTCTTCATAGCTCACGACCTGGCCGTGATCAGGTACATGTGCGACAGGGTGGGGGTGATGAGGAACGGCCGGATGATAGAGACGGGCAGCGTTGGGGATGTGTTCAGATCGCCCCAGCATTCTTACACGAAGCTTCTGCTTGAATCGGTCCCGGTACTATTTGGCCAGGTCCAGGGGCATTGACGGGGTGATATCTTTTCTTGCCTTTTCTATTTCCGTGATCTTCGATTCCATTTCCGCGGCCAGCTTCGCATCAAGGATGCGCGGCGTGATGAGGATGATGACCTCCTTTTTCTCGGAAATAAGCTCGGTCCTTTTGAACAGCATGCCGAGGATAGGCAGATCCATCAGGATGGGCACGCCCTTGACCGATTTTTGGGAGGTATCCCGCACGAGGCCGCCGATCACGATGGTCTGGCCGTCCTTAACGATCAACTTTGTCGTCGTTTCGGTGGAGTTCTTCTGAGGCAGTTCGTTCACGATCGCTCCGTCGCTTATCTCCGGATGGATGTCCATCACTATCAGCCCGTCGCTCTTTATGCTCGGCGTTATCACAAGCTTGGTGCCGACATCGAGGAATTCAACGCTTTCCACCATCCCCGTGGTCGTTATGGTCTTTACCTTGTAGCCCAGCCGTGAGCCGGTGATGATCTCGGCCTTCTGATCGTTCATCGCCAGCACTTTGGGGCTTGAAAGTATATTGAAGCCCGTCCTGTTGGCATAAACCTCCAGCAGTGCGGGTATGCTTGCATCAGTGATGGTGTAGTAAAGTCCCACGGCGGTCGCGTCCGTGGGCCCACCCGCCAGCCCCACGGTCTGCACGACCTCGGTGGCGTTCTCCGGATTTGTGTGAGAGGCGTTTACGCCCATATGCTGGCTTTCCGTAAGGGACACCTCAACTATCTTCGCCTCCACCATTACCTGGCGCGGTGGTATGTCCAGGTTCCTGATGAGTATCTCCGCTTTCCTGATGTCGTTTGCGCTGCCTTTCACGACGATGGTCTTGCTTCCACCCGTGGTGTATATGTTGGCTGTTTCAGGCATGAGCTTCTTGAGAGTGTCCTGAAGCTCAGCCGCTACAATGTAATTGATGACGAACGTCCTCACAAATGTCCCGTCAGGGAGTTCTTCCACCCTCGGGGGTTCCCCCGAGGAGTATACCTTTATGGTATTGCCTTCCTTCGTGTACTGGAAGCCGTTGGACCTCAGTATCATATCGAGCGCCTCGTTTGGATCCATATCCTTCACCATCACGGTCACTTTCCCGTACACGTCGCGTCCGGCGATTATGTTCATGCCGGTCTCGCTGGAAAAGACCTGGAGAACGCTGCTTATTTCAACGTTCCTCAGGTCAAGGGTGATGGTGCGTTTTTTCGCTGTTTTTTCCGCCGGGGCAGGCAGGACCTTTGCCCGGGATGCGGTCGCAGCTGCGACGGGCTTCGGGGCAGGGAGCTTCGCATTGGCCGATCTCTGGAGGTCCTTTACGCCCGGGAGCTTCGGATCGAGAGAGAGCGCGGCGTCGCAGTTCGCTATCGCGCGTTTGTACTCGCCGGCCTTATAGTTCGTCTTTGCCAGCCAGTAATAGGCCTTCGCCATTTTCGGGTCCAATTTGAGGGCTTTTATGAACTCAGGCGCGGCGTCGGCATAATTGTTCTCAGAATAATACAGGTAGCCCTGCCTGAAGTAGCTCTGTGCGCGCTCAGCATCGGTGGCTGCACTTGCCCCAACACCCTGGTTGGGGCTTGTCCCAACACCCAGGTTGGGACTTGCCGCCGCGGCGATCGATATGAACGCGATGAGCGAAATTATTAAAAGCCTTTTCATCTGTTCTTTGCCAGCGGCAGTTCATATTTCTTGCCGCTCTTTTCCACGACCACTTTGTCCTTACCGATCTGCAGGACCTTGTATCCTTTGATACTGTCCCCCACCTTCAGGACCTCATCGTTGATTATAGCCTGAACTTTCTTCCCAATCCAGTAGCCAGTATACTTTAAGCCGGCCACCCCTTCAAGTTGCGATCCCTCGCTTTTCGCGTTCACGGTGTAAAAGGGATCGTAATAACGGCGGATGATCCTTGCTTTTTCGTCGGGCCGCTGCGTTCCGCCGGGCATGACGAAGGCCGAAAGGAGCATCCTCACGGCCAGCTTGTTGTTGTCCATGAGCTTGTGCAGGATCATGGAATCCACCCTGATGGTCATTGGAAGCCTCCTGAGCTGCAGCAGATAAAGGTTGAGGTTCGCGTAATCTCCCTGGAATTCCACTGTCATCGGAAGTATCTTGTACCTGTCCTCCGGCGCGATCTCCCCCGGCTGAATGAGACCGTAATCTATGTTCAGACCCTTTCCCACAACGGATATGAAATTGTTGATGAGGTACGGGCTTTCCACCTCCGCGGGCACCTTCAGCGAGATCTCGGCCAGTTCTTTCTGGACCGACGCCCTTGCCGCGCCGATGTCCTTAAGGAGCATTTCGCCGCCTTCGATAGTTCTTATTTCGCTGTCTATGAGCTTAAGGGAGGATTTAAGGTTGTTTATCTCCCTTATCTTCGGCTTGAGCTGGAAGTTGTACATCCCGTAAACAAGCGCAAGGACGACCATCATCCCCGCTATCAGGCTCTGCAATCTATAGCTCATTCCCATTCCCTGTATCCCCTTTTCACGAAATTTTGAACGAAACCCTGAATATTATTATCGCGTTCTCCTGAGCGCCCGATTCCCGTGCCTCAAGGAGTTTCGTATCGCTGAAATAAGGCGACGCTTCGATGTTCCTCACGAGCTTTCCCACGGTCCCGTGGTCGGGCGCTTCGCCGGAAAGCCAGACAAGGCGCAGCTTATTGTCGTATGTGAGATCGCTGAGTGCCACGCCCGCCGGCAGGACCTGGGTCAGGTAGTAGAGGTTCTCCTTGACGCGCGAGCCCTCCTTCTGGATCTGATTGAGTATCGCCTTGCGTTCCACGAGGGATTTAATGTCGGTCAGCAGGGCCTGCTTCGATAACAGCTCCTCCCTGTAATGGTTGCGCTCCCTCACCAGGTAATAATTGTACGAAAGTGCGGCGACGATCAGGGGGACGGCGACCCAGAAAAGGGCGCTCGAAGGAAGGTTGACCTGGATCGGCGGCAGCTTGAGCGCCTTGAAAATGTCCCCAAGGCCGGAGGGGAGGGCGAATCCCTGGGCCTTTTCCTTTGTCAGAAGAAGGTTCAGCGACTTTCCGCGGTCGAGGGCAAGCCCTATGGCAAGAGAAAGCCGCGGTCCGATATCCCTGAGTTCGCTTTCCGTTATTCCCGATTTCTGGTCGATCTTAACGTTGAGAAGGGGGTTGATCCTTTCCGCATTGACACCCAGGGAGGTCGAGAGGTATTCATCAAGGTTCTTCAGGCTGGCGCTTCCCCCGGCAAGGTAGATCTTGTCCACCTTCTCTTCATGGAACTGCTCCTTGAAGTAATCGAAGGACCTGAGTATCTCGTTCTGCATGCGCCTGAGCGTGGGCGACATCATTTCATAGATGTGCATCAGCGGTATGCCGTTCTCCGTGACCTCGCTCGTGTCCCTTGCGGGGATGCCGTACTTCTTCTTTATATCCTCCGCCTGTTCATGGGTCAGGTTGAGCTGCCAGTGATCGGCCACCATCAGGCCTGTCATCGATTTCGTGAAGGAGTCCCCCGCGACCGATATCTCCCTGGTGAACTGCAGGACGGCCCCCTTGAACAGGTTTATGCTCGCCGCTTCAGCGCCGATGTCGATGAGCGCGGTCACCTTGTCCTGCTCGAATTTTTTCTGCGAAGCGGCCAGCGCCCCCAGGGCGAAAGGGACCGCGGACAGGCCGGCTATCCTGATGCCCGCCTCCTTCGAGACGGTGTTGAAGAAATTGACCAGCTCATCGCCCGCGACGACGAATATCACATCGTTCTTGTCCGCGGTCTTGTCGGGGGCTTTTCCCGCCCTGGTGAAGCCTATCACCGCGTTCTCAATGGGGAACGGCGTTGTGTTCTTTGCTTCCCATCTTATGGCTTCGCTCATCTCGCTGTCGGGCATGAGAGGTAGCGAGATGCGCTTGAGCGCGATATTCGGGCCGAAAGCGCTTGTGTACACCCGTACGTCGGGTTTTTCACCCTTGAAAAGTTCCTTGAGGATGTCCGAAACGGCCTTTTCCCGGGGCTGCTCCTTGGGGATATCTCTGACTGCGCACTTGAGCAGGGTCACTTCGCCGTTGGTTTGCCTGATCTTGGCGAACTTTACGGACTTTTCATCTATATCGAGGCCGATAGCCGTGCTCGCGTCAGCCACGTTTTGATTATATCACAGGTTCCTCGGTTTAACACTTGATTCGACCGTTCCGAGGGTCCTGTTCTTCCTGCCGGTTATCTTGATCGTGATCCTCTTTATGTTGCCCGGATTGTCGTAGGTGAACGTGAGCCTGGATATGTCCTTTGCCAGCCATTCCATTGTCACCCCGACCTTGCGATATATCATTTCGCTTGTCGCTCCCACACCCGAAGGGCTCCACCTGTATGTCACATCCTGCGACGCTGCCGGATTTCCTGCCCAGAACCTGATCCTTGAGCTTTCCCCCGTAATGATATAGAGCGAATTCTTGAGATCGTTCTCCATCTGCTCCATCGGCTTGTGCATCTCGATCGCTATTTCGGATTCTTCCATCTCTCCGGAAAAAAGCCTTAAGGTGACAAGGTAGGCGTAAAGGACGATGGCGACGGCCATGAAGATCGTGGACATCGCGATGATCAATTCGAGGAGGGTAAAGCCTCCTGTCCGCCTCCGGTCATCTTGCCGTGAGAGTTTCGATAGTGACATATCCCGTGTATCCTCCTCCGGTCTTGAAGAATATCCTGACCCTTATGTTCCTGAGGTTGGCATTGATGCTGGTCACTTCAACGGTCCTTCTGAAGGCGGGCCAGCCTTCCACGGTCCTCATGGTCTCGCTGGTGATGTTGTCAAAGCCCAGCATTTTGACTTCCTCTATCTTTTTCTTGGCAAGGAATACCGCGGTGTTCGTGCTTTTGGTCTCCTCGCTGCTGATGAGCCCCGTCGAAAGCGAATGGATAAGCGGGAACACAAAGAACGCGATCAGCATGAGGACCATAATTGCTTCTTCGAGTATGAAGCCTCTTGCCGCTCTGATCTTCCTCATAAGCGCCCGTTCGAATCCCAGATCGCTTCACTGGATGCCGTGACCTGGCCGTTGCTATCCACCATTGCCGAGCCGTTCTCACGGGGGCCCACCGAGTAAACAATGAAATATCTTGAGCTGGAAGGGTCCTCGCCGCTCAGGGCGTACGAATAAGGGGTGGTGTTCGTTTCTCCGAAAGGATCGTAAAGGGGATGGTCAACTATCTGGGGAACGGCGACCAGCAGGGTCGTCAGGTAATTTTCCAGTCCAGGGTAGAGGTTCCTGTTATTCTTGTAATACGATTCTATGGCCAGTCTTAAAGTCCTTAGGTCGCCGCGGGCCCTGGCGGTCTTACCCTCGTTCTGGAGGCCGCGGAAGCTCAAAAACGGTATGCCGATGAGGACGGCGAGCACCGCCATCACGATGAGGAGCTCCATCAGGGTCATGGCGCGGGTTTTCATTGAGGGAATTATAACACAACCTCACCCCCCAATTATATGTTTTCAAATAGCCTTTTCTTCGCTCCCCTCTCCTATTAATAGGAGAGGGGCAAGGGGTGAGGTCAACAAAAAAGGCCCCCGACTAGCCGGGGGCCTTTTGTCAAAACAAGTCTTTAAAGACTAAAAAGGATAACTAATGCCCGTTCGTTTCTACGACTGCGTCGCCGGTCGTTGTGACCGTTCCGTTCGTCGCCACCGCCGCGTAGCCGGTGCCGCTGGG
>CAZSXD010000037.1:0-7972 GCA_964611075.1 uncultured bacterium | reverse complement strand
CCTTTCTCGCCGCACTTCTTACTTTTCTTTCATCCTTGCCGCCCTGGGGGAAAGAGTATCAGGCATCCTTTTCTATTGAAGCTATGATTATCTTCTGTATCAGCTTGCACATTTCTTTCTGAAGCGTTTCGACATTTCCTATCTTCCTGTCATTGACCTTCATCTCCTGGAATAACCGCATTATCGCCCTTGAATGGATTGACAGTTCCTTGAGTATCTCCGGACTGCTTGCAAGTGCCTTTTTACGCCTGCTGATCGCTTCCTCAAGCGCCGAGAAAGCCCTCATTATCTGGATCGAACGCAGGACTGCCGTTCTTGTCTTTAGAACGGTCGCAAGCATATTGACGCCATTCCTTGTGAAAGCGTACGGCTTGTGGCCGCCCAGCCATTGCCTGGAAGGTATCGCATTTTGCGATACCATGATCCCTATCTCATGGTCGTTCAACCGGAACATGAAATCTTCAGGGAACCGATCTCTGTTCCTTTTAACCTGCTCCCTCAACCTAATCGGCTGAACCCCGTAGATCAGGGCTATGTCCTTATCAAGCATCACTTTCTGTCCCCGAAATTCATAAATCATGTCTTTAATAGCCTGGACTTTGACCAATTTGTTCATAATTTCACCTTTCCTTCATATATGCCCATAGCAATTGTCATGCCACGGGATTCATTCATGATGAGGCAATTGTCGGTGTCGAAATCGACTACAATGAAGTGATGTTCGGCGGAAGAACAAGCCGTCTATTCATCTTGCCGTCCTTCGACATCAGGGCAAAAGCGGGTTCCAAATTGACACGCGGCCTTTATCGTCCTAGTATTGCCCCGTCTCAAGAGGGGAGATGAACATGGATAAAAAATCGGTCCGCAAACTCATTCTGGCCTGCGTCATCTGCATCGGCGGCATAACGCTTCTCGTGCTTCTTATCCAAACGATATTCAAAGGGAGGTGAGTTCAATGAAATTGATCAATAACATGCATTGGATCGACCGCACTATTAGAGCGATATTGGCGGTCGCGATAATTATCCTTTATTTTATGGGCCAGATCACCGGCACTGCGGCCATAATACTTGGCATAATTGCTGTTATCTTCCTCGCCACAGCCTGCATCGGCTATTGCCCGATATACCAGTTATTGGGGATATCGACGAAGGGGAAGTAGGAGTAAGCAGGAAGTTGGGAGTTCGGAGTGGGGAGTGGGGCACGGACAGCATACGAGGGCATCAGGTTATCAGTTGGTAGGATATCGGCGGATCAGGATATCAGGTTTGGCTCCCTGATATGCCGATAACCTGATAACCTGCCTACTGATCTTCTGGTATCTTGATATTCCGACCCCCTTTCCGCCCTTCGGGAGGGGGTGGAGAAAGAGTCGGGAGTCGGCGGGTGGGGTCGGGAGAAAGGTCGGGGGGCAGGGTAGTGGGATAGAAATGCACTCACGACTCATAACTCACGACTATTCCCACGACCCAACCTTAAAACCCATTACCCGGACTTTTCTTTCATCCCTGCCGCGCGGTTGTGTGCATTCGGCAAAGGATTCTGCTATAATAATTCCGTGGATCATTTGAAAAAGAACGGTTTGTTGATCGCGGTATTAATGGCTTCGGCGTTGTTCCTCTCCGGCTGTGAGACCACGCTTACCGTGCGCAATGCCGCCGTTAAGGACATCATTCCAGTGTTCAAGGACTACGTGGGGATGCAGGGATATACACTGCGGTACCAGAACGATAAGACTGGCTCATACAATGTGGATATGGGCAAAGTTTTCATTTCCGGGACGAGTTCGGCCTCAAAGACCAAATCCGTCATCGTGCAGCCGTCGGACTCGACCACGGGCCAGCCGATGACCGCGTACGAGCAGACGAGCTGGAATGCCGCCAATAACCCGGCGCACTACGATCAGGCCTCGGCGGCGGTGAGCATAACCCAGAGGGGCAGCGACGTTGTCATCTACATCAACACGAACAGCGCGGGCGGGACTTCCATGAACGACATTAAGGATTACATCCATAGCCTTGGCTACGAGGTGGATTAGGAGGCGGGACAATGAAGCGCAGGATTTCGATATTTTTAACGGTCTTATTCATCATCTCGTGCGCGGCGGCGTACGGGGAGGTGCGCACATACCGGCAGTTCAAGGATGTTTCCGTGAAAGAGGACGGCAAGGTGCGCCAGTCCGGCGGGAAGGGCGACCTTTTCGAATATCAGTACAATATCGATTACGGAAGCAGGACGGTCACGAGGGTAAAGATGAGGCGGCTTGATGAAACCACAGCGAAGGATGATGCGACCGTTTACACCATCACGGGAACGAAGAAGGTGCCCGGGAGCGAGGCGGGGAAGGGAGGAAAGATGATCATTGCGGTGTCAAAGGACGGCAATGAGATCCTTGAGCTTGGCAGCAAGGTCCTTTTCACGACGCGGACCAGCCCCTTTTCGCAGGTGATAACGGGGGTTTACAAGAGGATCTACACCGAGTCCGACCACGATAAATGGGAGCACAAGAAATCCGCTGATTGACTTTCCTGCCGCCCTTCGATCCTTCGACTTCGCTCAGGACTCAGGGCAGGCGCGGAGATTAAGACGGTTTGTCTGTCGTCTTCTGATAGAACTCGTGGTGGGAAGATGAACCTATCTTTTCCATTTCCAAAGCTTTCAAAGCTTCGATAAAGTCACCGTGAGGAGTTACGGGATTGTGCCGCATATCCGGGTAAGCAGCGAACGCAAGGACGCCTTTTTTGGGCAGATGAAAAAAGATCTTCAAGGCAAAAGCCAAGATCGCTGCATGGTGATAGTGTCCTTTCGCAAGGGAAGTGAGGAGGTGTTCGAAATGTATCAGTTTGAATTTCCCAGGTCTAAATCTGTTCCTGGGTCCATAAAGAGGAAGATCCCTGAAATCATCTGAGGTTAAGCTCTTAATTTTGTGATAACCAGCCTCATTGAATCTTGCAATAAACTCGCTATCTATCCCCGAGCTGATATGAAGTATCCGACTATTATTCGCGATCAGATCATGACGTTCAAGAAAATCGATCGCCCCGGAATGCTCGGTCATGTGCGGAAAATCGTGATGCATGCGGTCGGGCCATATATTCGATATGGTTTCCCGGTTTTTGAAGACGGGCTTCCATTTCTTGATCTCGGTCACCTTTGGGACGTGTATGCTCATATTATCACCATGCCATTATCGGACAATATCGCCGGAAATTTCATGATATTTGCCGCGAGGGGAAAGAGCGTCAGACGATCTGGAACTGCCGAATGCTTAGCGAGAAGATGTCGCTATGTAGAGGTCCCTTACGGCATCGGCTTTTTTATGATCGATCTTGTCCAGGGCGTTCAGGGCGCCGGTTGTTGCATCCACGCTGCCCTTCAATTTTGATACGATTCTAAAGAATTCCACCATCGATTCCACGCTCATCTCTGACATGGTCTTGATCAGCGGCGACTTTGACAGTTTTTCGCTTTCAGAACTGGGGCTGTATTTATCGGCCTTTTCCACTGCTTTCGCGCGTTCAGAAATAAAGAGGGGCACGAATAATATGGCGGCCTTATCATATTTTCCTGCTTTGACGGCTGTCATGAAACTGGTGAGACTGTCGGGCGCTTTGGCCTGCGGAGTGGGAGTCCCTTCGATCCTTATCATGTCAATTCCCCCTTTAATATTCAGGCAGTTCGATAGCTCCAAACCCTATATATTATAGGCCTTTCCGCGGATAAAAGAAAACAGAATATCAGTGAAATTTCCGCGCGTTCCTTGCGATATTAATTAGGCAGACCCGTTAGTTGAGCGAACGGAGGGATATCGATCATGACAAGGACATCTGGAGCGGGAAAGGCGGGAAACGGAGTTCCTTCCTGGCAGATCATCAGGAAAAACATTTTTGCCCATTATCTGGGAGTTCTTCCTAACCTTAACAATGTAGTTCACATCAGGAAGATCGGGACCACTTATCTTTCTTCGATCGCAAAAAATGGGCCGGGATCCGGCATAGTGAGGATCCTCGAGGGCAGAACGGTCAAGATCTACGCGGGGCGCAACAAAATGCAGGCCTTTACGCTGTTCGGGGGAGAGAATGACAAGTCCTGGCTGGCGACGCCTTACGGCAAGGAGCTGCTGCCATTCAAGCAGCCGGTGCCGATCGGGATTGCGCAGCTTGCAGAAAAGGACACGAGGCATCTGTTCCATGTAAATGACAGGAAAAAGACTGACGATCTGGATTATCCTCCTTTCTTTTTCATGATTATGAACCAGGGCGGCGGGGAGCACAGGATTTACGCCCTGCCAAAAGGTTCCGTAAGGGTTATGCTGGGGCTCCAGTTCTTTCCTGCCATGGTATCCGGCATCCACGTCCAGCAGGTCGTTCATTTAAATAAGCTCAAGCTTGCTTCCATTGCGGCAAGACAGGGCGACATTGATGGGATGAGGGTGAGCATTGACGGCAGGATATTCGGTGATGACGAATTACCGCCGGCCAGGAAAGAATATTACCAGACCTCTTTTCAAAAACTTCTGGATACCTACAGATCCAAATGCGCACCTTCGAGCCGGCCCAAGCCTAAACTTACTATTGTCAGGCCACATATAGTTGACCATCCTGAAATTGATGTCCCTTTGCCGGTTGCGCTGGCCAATGTTGCGCTGGAGTCGCTTAAAGCGTATTTTAGAAGCATCATAAAGGCCTGATCCCTCTCGAAATCCCCTCTTTTCCGTGTTAAAATACCTTCCTATGAAAAAGTTCCTGGTTCTGGCCGTTCTTATCGGAATATCATCGGCATGTTTTGCTTTCGGAGGGAACCCGCCTAAAGGCGGCGAAGGGGGAGGGGCAATGAATTCAGGTAATCCTCAGGTTCTGATCGAGACTACGAAAGGCAAGATGCTTATTGAGCTTTACGCCGACAAGGCTCCGGTGACGGTCAAGAATTTCCTCGGGTACGTTGATTCCGGATTTTACGAAGGGACGATATTCCACAGGGTCATACCGGGCTTCATGATACAGGGCGGAGGGTTCACGAACGGCCTGGTCGAGAAGCTGGCGCTGTCCCCGATAAAGAACGAGGCCGGGAACGGGCTGTCCAACCTGAGGGGGACGATAGCCATGGCAAGGACATCCGCCGTGGACAGCGCCACGGCCCAGTTCTTCATCAATGTTGTGGACAACCTCTTTCTTGACCACAAGGACAATACCCCGCTGGGATACGGGTACTGCGTGTTCGGGAAGGTCATTGACGGCATGGATACGGTCGACGTGATAGCAAATATGCCCGCGCAGACCGTCGGCTACTTCGAGAACGTGCCCGTAGAGGACATCGTAATAACCTCCGCAAAGAGAAAATAGCCCTAAAACCCCCGAATATCAAGCGTTCCAGGTGAAATTTTCCCTCATTTTTGACGATATATATACAGGAGGGGAATAGAGTGGTTTTTGAAAGGATCCAAGCATTAGAACGTAAATATCCCGAGAAGTTCAACGCTCGCCCGGTAGGGGGAGTGAAACCCGCCAAGTGGTTCCTGGCTCTTGCGGATCGGGACCATCCTAACGGCGGTTTTCCTGCGTTCGCCGAGGTGAACATGAAGGCCGGCATGGAACTGCGGATGCTTTGTTTTGCCCGCAGAATGACCGAATTCACGATAAGCGCCAAAGATAACATGTATGGTGCGGGCACCTCGCTGTTTTTGAGGGTGCCCGGAAGCGCGCACAGGTCCTGGCAGCCGTTATGTAAATTTGCGAACGGAAATACGGTGCTTTTCGGGAAAGCATCCCATGACCTGGAGCCCGAGATAATCGGCCACCAAGGAGACAATTATCCTATACTTTCGCATACTATTTCATTCGACAGGACGAAGGTCAGGATAAAAAGTTATCTGGACAACGGGATCCATGTCGTGCTTTCCGATGAGCAGGACGCCGTCAAGCGGGGGGATATAGTCAGGGAAAACGCCGAAGTCTTCGAGCCTCTGTATTCGCGCGAAGCATGGAGCGGCTCGGCGATAAAACATGTAATGGATCACCCGGTCCTAAAAGGCGTCACCACGACAACGATGTGGGAAAAAAGATATCTTCTAAATATGGACGGTTCGGTCCATGCTTCTACGGAAACGGAAGAGAGCAGCGAGAATTACTGGATATTGAGCGCCTACAAATACGAACTCAGCGATAAGATAAGGCATAATCTTGATCTGAGGCTGAATAGCTTTGTGCCGTTAAGTGTCCGGGATATCGCCGACAGATCCTTCAGAAAAGCCCGCCAGGAAGCTGCCAGGAAAGCTATATACTCCGCCTGATTTTTCCTGAAAACTGAAATTTCCGCACTTATCTGCCGATAACTTACCGGAAAGGCGAAGAACATAGATGCAAAACACACGCGTTGAGCGCTGGGTAAGATTGATCGGCACAACACAGGTAGGCCCTCGGACGGCCTGCGGTCCGAACGCACTCATAAGCCTGCGCCCGTTTGAAAGCCACCGGCCCAAATTATTCGCGACCTTTATTTATACGCTTGGCCAGGATGAAAAAAAGTATATTTTAAGTCGCGGCAAGAACGATATGCTTATGCTGTTCGATCCGATCAGCCATCTTCACGTACCCCTGCCTGTCGGGAAAAGCATATTTTTCCCATGTGCATTTTGCCCGGAGCTCCCGCTGAACAATGATTTTTCTTTGACCAATGAAGGCAAGGATATCATCAGAATAAGAGGGATCAATAAAAAAGGTGTGTTCGTAAAGCTGGAAGTGCCGCGGGTGGCGGACGATACGGAAGTGCATGAAGCGCTTGTCGGTTTGAGCGAAGTGACGGAAGAAGCAAAGAATAATATTGAATATTTCAAAAGCATCATGCCAAAGCCTTCGGGCAGAAAATATATCGATCTCTCCGGCTGGAAGGCGGGAACTGAAATGTACCATGGCAAAGACGGGGAAGGGAAGCCGTTCACAGCGAAAGTTCTACCCACAAGACTGTCCTGCAGGTGCAAAGCGCTGGGAACAGGAGAAAGCTTCAGCGAAAAAGAAGAGTATTTCATCGGATATTTCGGATATGTGATGGATGGCAGCAGCGGCATGTACTTGAATATGATGGAATGGCTTGTCCCGCACGAAAATGAGCGGTTCATAATACCTCCGGTTGAGATCCAGAAAGGCATGAGCGATACAGCATTGGGCTTCAACGAATGGCTCAAAACAATTGGGTGAGGCCGGGACTTAGGCTGATCTTCTTTCTTTCCTTCTTGAATAAGCCGATGCCGGCATGAGGACTTCGATAGGCTTTAATCCCACCAGTATTTTCAGCGCCATGACTATCGACTGGTCATAATTTTCGGACTTCTTCATGAGTGTCTCGATGGTCTTCTTGAGCGGGAATCTCGCCCTTGTCAGCATCGCGTGGAACGAGTCCGCGACATTTATCACCAGCGCTATGAACGGCGGGATCTTGCCGATTATTTCCGCGGGGTACTGGCGGTTGTGATGATGGAAGAGAATATATTTAATGACCCTTGCGGTCATTTTCGCTATATGCTTGAACAGGGCGACGCCGAGGATCACGTGAGTGTTCCTGATCTTCTCGAATTCCTTAGCCGTGGGGTGCTTTTTGTGAAGCAGCCTTTTTGACAGGTACAATTTACCGCAGTCATGCTCATGGGCCGCGAGCTCTCCCTCCAGTATCTTCGTCCCCGGCAGGAACCGGTCGCGCAGGCGCATGAGCTTCATCAGCTCGGAGAATATGATCCTGACCTCGTTGTGGTGGATCCATGTCTTCTTATCGTGCTTCCAGATCAGGTAGGAGAGGAGAAGGAAAACATAGCCTTTTTGCTCGGCGGTTCGCGCGCTGTTGAGCATTGTCCTGAAAACATCGAAATAGCTGCCGTATAAATGGGTCAAATGCGTATGTTTTATGAAAAGATGATGGAACATCTTGGAATACTTGTGGATGTCGAGCGAGAACCTGGCGATGTCGATCCGGTCAAGATGCA